>NZ_JANKBI010000018.1:0-125658 GCF_024622195.1 Murimonas intestini | reverse complement strand
GGTTGGACTGAACCACGAATCCTCCTGCCCGCCTGCCCCTCCCGCTGATTCACAGCCTAAAATGCAAAGCGTCCTCCCGCCTCTAATCAGCTAAACAGCAATTTCCCTCAAAATCATCTATAATCCAAATTCTTTAAACAGCTTCTCCTGCCACTCTCTGTCACTTGCCGCCCTGACTATATCTTCGGTTCTGTTTTGACTGGCAAGAAGCCTGATTAAATGGTTCACCCGCTCTAAAGTGTACGCTTCGCCCTCTTCTCTGCCTTCTTCCTTTACCTGTCTCATATGTTTCTCTTCATTATATTCAAAGATACTCACATTCTTTGCCTCCGTTCGGTTATTTCTCAGAAACTCTGCCAAAATATCATCCTCGATACATTCCGTTATCGCCTTCTCCACAGCATCTTCAAGCGTCATTGATTTTGTATATTCCCGTACCTTATCCACATAAATGCTGTAGTCCTTCAGTGTTTTGCATTTGTCCATTAGCCTTTCATTATGGCCTCTGTTTATGTTCAGCATCACTGCTTTTAATTCCAGCGATATTTCTTTATCCTGCACTTCATATACATCTGAAAGCTTAATAATCTGACGGTCCGGCTGTTCTGACAGTCCATTATAAAATATTACAAACCTGGGTGCCGGCAGTTTGACCGGCCTGCTCCCATACAAATTCCTGTCTTTTGTCATATTGGAATAGAGGTTCGCTGCATACATCAGAAATCTCAGAGGAAGATTTGGATTGT
This sequence comes from Murimonas intestini, assembly GCF_024622195.1. Taxonomy (NCBI): domain Bacteria; kingdom Bacillati; phylum Bacillota; class Clostridia; order Lachnospirales; family Lachnospiraceae; genus Murimonas; species Murimonas intestini. The sequence continues at coordinate 124,912 of NZ_JANKBI010000018.1, read as the reverse complement.
ATGTGGACTGGTGTTCATAGAGTGCCAGCCTTGAGTCAATTATAAATGACAGATCATTACGCATAGACATATAAATAGCGTTTTCCAGCGTATTGACTTCAAGCTCCTCCGGGTTCTCATAACTGGTCTCATTCACAGCATTATACAGTTCTAGAAGTTCTTTTTTGCTGCTGAATATCATTTCAAACAGCCGTGATTTGTAAGTGCGGTTAATCCCCCCTTTTCTTTTTTCCTGATCTGCATAACCCTGCAGATTCCCTGTTACGTTACTTTGCTTTTCCATAGTGTAAGCCTCCTTTTAAATGTGGCAGGCATCCCATGGAGAAGCATCTGCGTCTTCATCAAGGAACCCTCCTGCCTGTTGAATTGGGATTTAAGCATTGAGATTTCCTTTTGATGCCAGACGGCAGAAATGATATCAGATACGGCAAAGCCTGTTTGAAAAAAGCCCTAAGCCGCAGGATAGAAATGGAACTAAATGCTTTACTGATATTTTAACACAGGTGGGGGGAGTGTGCCAGAGTAAATTGCTGTTTAGGAGATTAGAGGCGAAAGGGGGAAATATGGCAGACTATGATACAGTAGAGCGAGGAATGGATGGCACATACTGTATTATTGCTATAAGCTTCACTCAATGAAACAAATTCAGGGATTTGTACTTCGTCAAAGCTGCCAGCAGAAAGGACCCCAGAATACCGCAGGACAAGAACTCCCCGATACCCACAGTCAGCATCATCAGGGGGATGGGCAGATTGATCCCGTAACCGTAGAACAGTACAAAGGGAACAATTACTGTATTTGCCAGGATAGGCGGAAGAGGCACCAGGTATTTGCGGCCTTTCAGCAGATAAGACCCGCAGGCGGCCAGCAGAGTGGCCAGACTTCCAAAGATAATATCCGGCAGAATGGCCCCTCCCATAATATTGCCGATCAGGCATCCTATGAAGAGGCCGGGGATGGCTGCAGGCGTATAGTATGGGAGTATGGTGAGCGCTTCCGCCAGCCTGACCTGTATCTCTCCGAAACCAAACGGAGCGAACAGCAGGGTCATGACTACATAAATGGCGCCTATGGCAGCAGCCTGTACCAGAAAAATTACTCTTTTGTGTCTCATTGTGTATCTCCTGTCAGTGTTTTTTCAGGAACAGCATGCCAATGACCTGGCGCATGAATTCCCTTGTATCATCGTCCATATTTATTATGGCTTCCAGTATGGTGACAGCTTTCTTGTGCGGATCTATAGCAAGGTCAGGGAGTGTGGAAGCCTCCGTGGCCTTAATGATCTGAAAAAGACTGTCTACAAATTTATGCCGCTCCTCTTCGCTCAGGGCTTCTATCCAGCCGTTCAGGTTCTTGTTATGGTAGATGGAAGTCTTGTAGATCTCATCCCTGTAGCAGAAGCGTCCGTTCTCGATCACCCAGGTAAATGCATCGTGCTGCAGGATCCCACGGCCCGTACTTTTAACTACCTTATAATTCGCCCTGTTCTGGAGAAGCATCCCGATCAGTGAGGATTCAGGAACGATTTTGATTATCTTGTGTGAGATATGGATATATCCGATGGTCCTGTAGATATCATCCATAAATCCCGGACCGTCAAAGCAGTAGATGTTTTTTATGCGGTCCTGGAGCAGGGGAGGGCTGTTCACAGCGGCATAGACAGCCGCATTGCCTCCTTTAGAATGTCCCCCAAGATAAAACATTCCCTTAAATACCCTGGATACTTCCATAAAGTAACGCAGAGCCTTTTCCTGCATGGGGACAGGATACATGAAGGCCATGTTAAAGTCTTCCTTCCATCCGACCAGAGTCTCGTCTGTCCCGCGGAATGCAGCATATGCCGTATTATCATCCAGGAAAAATGTGATAGCTGAGAACTGAGTCTCCTTTTCCTCATCAACATTGTTTTCATAGAAGTTCATTCTCAGGTTACGGAAGCGCCGGCTGTGCCGGAGCGCCTCATAGAAAGCTGCATATTCTTCTTCATACATCTCCACCCTGCATAATTCTGAAAGGTCAGGATGAGTCGCCAGATCCATCAGCCGTATATCCGGCTGCTTATCAGTGAGCCCTCCGGCCATCCTGTCGAATTTCATATAGGCAATCTGGCAGAGCACCAGGCTGTCTACAGGATTGAACTCTGCTTCTGAAAATGTATGCATTCCATATTCTTTTATATAATCAATGGTATTTCCCATATTCTGTCACCTCTTTTTAATAGTACAGCAGAGGAAGGCGGCGGTCAAGGCATAAACTCAAAATCGTTACTGGTCATTCCGTGACCGGTAACTCAAAATCCCCCTTGACTTTTCCAGCCGGCTTGTCTTATAATTAACCTTACGATAGAAGAAAAGACTGCGACGAAGACAGTAAGTCAGCTGGAAAGATATAGAGAGCCGGGGATGGTGGAAGCCTGGCACGAGTAAGGCGGGCTGAAAATCACTTCCGAGTTTCCGGCTGAATACTGCAGGTGCGGTAAGTAAGTCAGGACGGTTTTCCGCCGTTAAAAGGAACGCGTATGATAGTATGTTGTAACAGGTGGTAACGAAGCGTATATGCTCTCGTCCTTTTACAGGACGGGAGTTTTTTATTTTATAGGAAACAAAGTCTCCTATAAGATAAAAACCCTCTGGGGGATGCGCGGCGGCAGGAGCCTGGAAGGCAGGTTCCTTGTTTGGACAGGAGGTCAATTTATGTACGAAAAAGTATCTACAAATTTGAATTTTGTGGACAGAGAGAAGAAAATTGAAGAGTTCTGGAAAGAAAACGAGATCTTTGAGAAGAGTATCAAGGAGAGAGAGGGTGCGCCGTCCTATACATTCTATGACGGACCGCCTACTGCAAACGGAAAACCACATATCGGACACGTGCTGACACGTGTTATCAAGGATATGATACCCAGATACCAGACAATGAAGGGTAAGATGGTTCCAAGAAAGGCCGGATGGGATACACATGGTCTTCCCGTGGAGCTGGAAGTTGAAAAAATGCTGGGACTGGACGGAAAAGAGCAGATTGAAGAATACGGGCTTGAACCGTTTATCGAACATTGTAAAGAGAGTGTCTGGAAGTATAAGGGAATGTGGGAGGATTTTTCTGGTACAGTCGGATTCTGGGCTGATATGGATAATCCTTATGTGACATACCATAATGATTTTATCGAGTCAGAGTGGTGGGCGCTGAAGCAGATATGGGAAAAGGGACTGCTTTACAAGGGATATAAGATCGTTCCGTACTGCCCGCGCTGCGGCACGCCGCTCTCCAGCCATGAAGTGGCACAGGGCTATAAGGATGTCAAGGAGCGCTCTGCGATCGCCAGATTCAAAGTGAAGGGGGAGGATGCCTATATTCTCGCCTGGACCACAACACCGTGGACACTTCCTTCTAACGTAGCTCTCTGTGTGAACCCTGATGAGACATATGTCAGAGTCAGGATGAACGAAGACGGAACAGTTTACTATATGGCAGAGGCTCTCTGTGACAAGGTTCTTGGCGAAGGGGCCTATGAAGTGCAGGAGACATATAAAGGCACTGATCTGGAATATAAAGAGTATGAGCCTCTTTTCCCGTTTGTGGAATTACAGAAAAAGGCATATTATGTTACATGTGATAATTATGTAACACTGACTGACGGTACAGGCGTAGTCCATATCGCGCCTGCATTTGGTGAGGATGACTCCAATGTAGGAAGGAAATATGACCTTCCGTTCCTGCAGCTTGTTGATGCAAAGGGTGAGATGACTCAGGAGACTCCCTGGGCAGGTACCTTCTGTAAGAAGGCAGATCCCCTTGTGCTTAAAGATCTGGAGGAGAGAGGCCTTCTGTTCTCTGCGCCAAACTTTGAGCACAGCTATCCGCACTGCTGGAGATGCGACACTCCGCTTATCTATTACGCGCGAGAATCCTGGTTTATAAAGATGACCTCCGTGAAGGAGGACCTGATCCGAAATAATAACACGATCAACTGGATACCTGAGAGCATTGGAAAAGGACGCTTCGGGGACTGGCTGGAGAATGTACAGGACTGGGGGATCAGCCGTAACCGCTACTGGGGTACTCCGCTGAATATATGGGAATGTGAATGCGGCCATCAGCATTCAGTGGGCAGTATCGCTGAACTGAAAGAAATGTCTGATAACTGCCCGGATAACATCGAGCTGCACCGCCCATATATCGATGAGGTGACGATACGCTGCCCAAAATGCGGCAAACCTATGCACAGAGTGCCGGAGGTTATTGACTGCTGGTTTGATTCAGGCTCCATGCCTTTTGCACAGCATCACTATCCGTTTGAGAATAAAGAATTATTTGAGCAGCAGTTCCCGGCAGACTTTATTTCAGAGGCTGTGGACCAGACAAGGGGATGGTTCTATTCCCTGCTGGCAATCTCAACTTTGATCTTCAACAAGGCGCCGTATAAGAACGTTATCGTCCTCGGCCACGTGCAGGATGAGAACGGACAGAAGATGAGCAAGTCAAAGGGGAATGCAGTAGACCCGTTTGACGCACTCAAGACATATGGGGCTGATGCTATCCGCTGGTATTTCTACAGCAACAGTGCGCCGTGGCTGCCCAACAGGTTCCATGGCAAGGCCGTTATGGAAGGCCAGCGCAAGTTCATGGGTACTCTGTGGAACACATATGCTTTCTTTGTGCTCTATGCGAACATTGACAATTTTGACGCGACTAAATATACACTTGATTATGATAAGCTGCCTGTAATGGACAAGTGGCTGCTTTCGAAGATGAATACCCTGATCGCGGCAGTAGATGACAGCCTGGGCAATTATAAGATCCCGGAGGCAGCCAGAGCACTGCAGGATTTTGTGGATGATATGAGTAACTGGTATGTGCGCCGCAGCCGTGAACGCTTCTGGGCAAAAGGTATGGAGCAGGATAAGATCAACGCATATATGACGCTTTATACAGCTCTTGTCAATGTATGTAAGGTGGCAGCTCCCATGATCCCGTTTATGACAGAGGATATCTATCAGAACATGGTGCGCAGTATTGACAAGGCGGCTCCGGAGAGCATCCATCTGTGCGATTATCCCCAGGCAGACACGTCAAAGATCGACAAGGACCTGGAAGCAAATATGGATGAGGTCCTGAAAATTGTCGTTATGGGCCGCGCATGCAGAAATACCGCCAATATAAAGAACCGCCAGCCGATCAGCAGGATGTTTGTAAAAGCACCGTTTGATTTGCCGGAGTATTTTGCCGATATTGTAAAGGAAGAGCTGAATGTGAAGGAAGTCAAATTCACGGATGATGTGAGAAGCTTTACTTCCTACAGCTTCAAGCCTCAGTTAAAGACAGTCGGACCTAAGTACGGCAAGCTTTTGGGCGGTATCCGCCAGGCTCTTCCTGCCCTTGACGGAAACGCTGCCATGGATGAGCTGAAGGCCAATGGTTCGCTCAAACTTGACATAAACGGATCAGAGGTTGTATTATTAGAGGAAGATCTGCTGATCGAGACAGCCCAGACAGAGGGACATGTGTCCATGCAGGAAGGCGAGATCACTGTTGTGCTGGATACAAATCTGACCCCTGAGCTCATAGAGGAAGGCTTCGTCCGCGAGCTGATCAGCAAGATCCAGACCATGCGTAAAGAGGCAGGTTTTGAAGTAATGGATAAGATTACAGTCTATGCCCAAGGGAATGACAGGATAGCAGGTATCTTGAGCGCCCATGAGGCTGATATCTGTCAGGAGGTGCTGGCAGAAGGTGTAGTGATCGGCTCTGTCAATGGATATGTGAAGGAATGGAGCATCAATGGAGAGACTGTAAATATGGGCGTCGAAAAATTATGAAGATAGCTGAGAGCTACAAATATTATTAGAAACAGAAATACGGGCCGCCGTTAATATAGGCAGAAAGTGTAGACATTTTAGGCCGCTGCAGTATGAGCTGTAAAAATTGGAGGTTCAGTATGAACAAGAATTTCAAAAAAGAAGAATTCAAAAAAAGTGTTGCAGAAAATGTAAAGACTCTGTACCGCAAAACAATTGATGAGGCAACACCTCAGCAGGTGTTTCAGGCGGTGTCTTATACGGTAAAGGATGTCATCATTGATGACTGGCTGGCTACCCAGAAGGTTTATGAGAAGGAAGATCCCAAGATGGTCTATTATATGTCCATGGAGTTCCTTATGGGCCGTGCACTGGGCAATAATCTGATCAATCTGACAGCTTATGAGGCAGTCAAAGAAGCACTTGATGAGATGGGCTTTGACCTGAACATGATAGAAGACCAGGAGCCTGATGCGGCTCTTGGAAACGGAGGACTGGGACGTCTTGCAGCATGCTTTCTGGATTCACTTGCCACACTGGGCTACTGTGCTTACGGATGCGGGATCCGTTACCGCTATGGGATGTTCAAGCAGAAAATTGAGAATGGCTATCAGATCGAGGTGCCTGACAACTGGCTGAAGGATGGCAATCCTTTCGAGCTGCGCCGTCCTGAGTATGCAAAAGAAGTCAAATTCGGCGGCTATGTGCGCGTTGAATATGATGAGAAGACAAGAAGGAATAAATTTATCCAGGAGGGATATCAGAGTGTCCGCGCTATACCGTATGATATCCCCATCGTGGGCTACAATAATCATGTAGTAAATACACTGCGTGTGTGGGATGCGGAAGCTATCAATGACTTCCAGCTGGATTCCTTCGATAAGGGTGATTACCAGAAGGCTGTGGAGCAGGAGAACCTGGCCAAGAACATTGTAGAGGTGCTCTATCCAAATGACAACCACTATGCAGGAAAAGAGCTGCGCTTAAAACAGCAGTATTTCTTTATTTCAGCCAGTGTCCAGGCAGCAATTGAGAAATATAAAAAGAAACATACAGATATCCGTAAATTCTATGAAAAGGCAACCTTCCAGTTAAATGATACACATCCTACAGTGGCCATCGCTGAGCTGATGCGCATACTTTTGGATGAGGAAGGCCTGGAGTGGGATGAGGCATGGGAAGTTACTACAAAGACATGTGCTTATACAAACCACACAATCATGGCTGAAGCACTGGAAAAATGGCCGATTGAACTGTTTTCAAGGCTGCTTCCGCGAATCTATCAGATTATCGAGGAGATCAACCGCCGCTTTGTAAATGAGATCGAAAAGAAATATCCGGGCAATCATGAGAAGATGCGCAAGATGGCAATTATCTATGACGGACAGGTCAAGATGGCGCACCTGGCTATCGCTGCCGGTTATTCTGTAAACGGTGTTGCACAGCTGCATACAGAGATCCTGAAAAATCAGGAACTGAAGGATTTCTATCAGATGATGCCTGAGAAGTTCAATAATAAGACCAACGGAATAACACAGAGAAGATTCCTTCTCCATGCCAATCCGCTGCTTGCATCCTGGGTGACAGACCATATCGGAGACGAGTGGATCACAGACCTGCCTCAGATCGCAAAGATGAAGATCTATGCGGAAGACAAGAAGGCACAGCAGGAATTCATGAACATCAAGTATCAGAATAAGCTGCGTCTGGCAAAATACATTAAGGAGCACAATGGCATCGATGTAGATCCGCGCTCAATCTTTGATGTACAGGTCAAGAGGCTCCATGAGTATAAACGCCAGCTTCTGAATATTCTGCATGTGATGTATCTCTACAATAAGATCAAGGATCATCCGGAGCTGGACTTCTATCCGAGGACATTTATCTTTGGTGCAAAGGCAGCAGCAGGCTATAAGAGGGCAAAGCAGACTATTAAGCTGATCAACTCAGTGGGAGATGTTATTAATAATGACAGATCCATAAACGGCAAGCTGAAGGTTGTGTTTATTGAAGATTACCGTGTTTCAAACGCAGAGCTGATATTTGCGGCATCTGATGTTTCTGAGCAGATATCAACTGCCAGCAAGGAAGCATCAGGAACAGGAAATATGAAGTTTATGCTGAATGGTGCCCCAACACTGGGTACTATGGACGGCGCCAATGTGGAGATAGTACAGGAAGTCGGTGAGGAGAATGCATTTATCTTCGGCCTGACAGCTGACGAAGTCATTAATTTTGAAAACAATGGCGGCTATTACCCCATGGAATATTTTAACAGCGACCAGGATATCCGCCGCGTGCTGATGCAGCTGATCAATGGAGAATACTCTAATGGAGATATGAACATGTTCCGGGAGATCTACGACTCACTGCTGAACACAAAGAGCAGCGACAGAGCTGATACTTATTTCATCCTGGCAGACTTTAAGTCATATGCAAAGGCTCAGGAGGAAGTAGAGAAGGCTTACAGGGATGAAGAGCGCTGGGCAAAGATGGCTATTTTAAATATGGCCAGCAGCGGAAAATTCACAGCTGACCGTACTATCAAGCAGTATGTGGATGAGATCTGGCATCTGGACCATGTAACTGTGGAGGCATTGAACAGTTAAAAATATAAACAGGAATACCCTGTCCCATTTTGCATATACTGCTAAAAAGGGACGGGGTATTTTTGTGTGAAAAATAAAATTCAGATTGCTTTAATGGTAGTATTTATAATGATATGCCTGCCCTATGTCCTGACGTGGATGATATCCTATAACGACAGGGAGAAATTTATAGCCCAGAGAGCATCCGGCGATATCATTACCGTAGATACAGGGGACGGTGTAAGGGAAATAGCTTTTGAAGATTATACGGCCGGAGTCCTCGCAATGCAGATGGATCCTAAAAGCAGCCCTGAAGCGCTTAAAGCCCAGGCAGTCATTGTCAGGACTAATCTGGCAGAAGGATTTGAGAGACAGGAGGCCTATGTGCCGGGCGAACCCTACATGACAGTCGCCCAGATGGAAGAAAAAGGGATATCAGAACAGATACTGGCGGCAGCAGAATCTACAAAGGATGAGATCCTGTGTTACGGGGACAGGCCTATAATGGCTTCCTTTCACGCCATCAGCTCCGGGAGCACCAGGAATGCTTCTGAAGCCCTGAAGTCAGACGAGTACCCATATCTTGTACAGGTAGACAGCAGCCAGGATGTCAGGGCCGCAGATTACCTGAAACGTGTGGAACTCACTCCTGCACAGATCGTGGAAAAATGCAGGACAGAATATCCGCAGCTGAGTGTGGCACAGTCCGGGGACAGCGCAGAGCGTCTTCAGATAAAAATATTATCCAGAGACAGCTCTGATTATGTACTTTCTATTCAGGTGGGAGATACGGTCATGCCGGGTGAGCAGTTCAGAAAGCTTCTGGATCTGCCGTCCAGCTGTTTTACCATGGAGGCAGGGAACGGAGCTGTAGCCATTATCACAAAAGGTCTTGGACACGGACTTGGGATGAGCCAGTACGGAGCGGAGCAGATGGCGGAAGGAGGAAGTACATACAGTGAGATCCTGGCAGCGTACTTCCCCGGAACAGTATTGGTCAAAAAAGCTGAACAGTTCTGAAATATAAATGATCAGCAGTTACAGAAGCAGTAATAGAAAATTTATAAAAGACATAAATTAATCGCTGTATATTCTTTCACGAGATGGAAATGCTATAAATGAACTAATTGATTATAGTAGAGGTGAAGAATATGCGAAAAAATAAGTTTGTGGATTTTATGAAAAAGAGAGGAACTATTGTAACCTTAAGCCTCTGTCTCGTGGGTGCAGCAGGGTTTTCAGCGCTCTATGCGGTTAATAAAGTAGAGAAGGCAAAGGAACAGCAGGAAAGGCTGATTGATTTAAATGAAGCTGCCGGCGAAGAGGATGGGGATACAGTAAAAGGCATTACAAAAACAGAAGATAAGGAAACAGAAAAAGCAGAGGCAGCTAACAATGCGGACGTACTTTCTGAGTCTGAAGCGGCATCATTAAAAGATGACAAGGACACAGCCAAAGAGGAACAGACAGAAGGCCTGGTTGATGCTTCGGCCAACATTAAGCCCACAGTGAATTTTACAGATTCAGACGCACTCACATGGCCGGTGGCAGGTACGGTACTGATGGATTACAGCATGGATGCGACAGTGTACTACAAGACTTTAAATGAGTATAAATACAATCCGGCCCTGATCATTGGATGCGACGTGGATTCACAGGTAGTGGCCGCCGCAAAAGGGATCGTGGAATCTATCGATGTTGACGGAGAGACAGGAACCACAATTAAGATGAATATAGGAAATAACTACGAATTAGTATACGGCCAGCTCAAGGGAGTGACAGTAAATGTGGGTGATGTTGTTGAGACAGGTACTCTTTTAGGATATGTCAGCGAACCTACAAAATACTACTGTGAAGAAGGAACTAACCTGTATTTCCAGATGAATAAAGAAGGCGTTCCCGAGGACCCGTTCCTTTATCTGGAGTAAAGACAGGAAAACTGTATAAGCCTTTCCTTGCACAAAAGTCCAAATTTGGAGTATACTATATTAAACCCCTGAGGATTCGCAATCGAAGGTTTATACAGGCGGCAAAATGGAGACAGAATGACTTTGGCATCTGAATCCCTGGGTGAAATACTTTTTATGTTCGATTGCTTTTTATAGAGGGCGTGCATGTTTTATTAATTTGAGGATGCCTGGCATCCCGGAGAATGTGCGCGCTTTACATAGACGGGATGCTGTGGAGGAAAAGTGGAAAAGACGAATTATACGTATATCCTGAGGTGCAGCGACGGCACCTTGTATACGGGATGGACAAATGACCTGGACAAGCGTGTGGCAGACCACAATGCAGGCAAGGGGGCAAAATATACGAAAGGGCGCACTCCTGTCTCTGTGGCATATTATGAAGTATTTAAAACAAAGCAGGAAGCCATGCACCGTGAATATGAGATCAAGCATATGAGCCGTGCCAAAAAGCAGCAGCTTCTGAAGGAGGGACAGACCAAGGCAGACTGATCTGATGGAAGATTACGGAAGTGTGCGCATATGTATATGATATGAGAATAACAAATCAGCAGTCCGGGAGTTTTACCTGGACTGCTGATTTTGTTATTCCTGATGTCACATGTTAACTACATAACAGTACATGAAAATGTAGTGGCAGATGCTTCCGGCCATAACAAAGAGATGGAAGATCTCGTGGGAGCCGAAATTTTTATGCTTCAGATCAAAAAGGGGTACTTTTAGAGCGTATATGATTCCACCCACTGTATAAATGATGCCTCCGCCCAGCAACCATGCAAATGCAGCGGGAGAGAGCTTATCAAGCAGCTGTGTGAATGCCAGTATGCATACCCAGCCCATACCGATATATAATACGGAAGAAAACCATTTTGGACAGGTTATCCAGCAGGCCTTTATGAGTATTCCGGCAAGGGCGATTCCCCACACAAGATAAAACATAAAACGTCCAAAGCTGCCGCCAAGAACTATCAGGCAGACAGGTGTATAAGAACCGGCAATCAGGACAAAAATCATCATATGATCTATTTTGCGGAGGATCCGGTTTGTCCTGGTGGTCAGGTCCAGAGAATGATATGTGGCGCTGGCGCCATAGAGACAGATCATACTCAGGATAAAGATTACCATCGAAATGACATGTACATTACCAGGGACATTTGCAGCCTTAATAATAAGAAAAGGAGCGGCGATTACAGCCATGACCATACCAATAAAATGTGTGATAGCGCTTCCCGGATCCTTCAGGCTGAATTTTCTTTTAGCGCGTGACCTGTCTGTATACCTGTTATTTGATGTATTACCTGCATTCTTAAAGGTGGCTGCGTTTATTGTTGATGTGTTTGATTTGTCTGGCATAATAAATCCTCCTTGCAATTACAAAACGTGTCATGTGGATACTATATATCGACACGTAGTTTTGAATACTACTTGCTGATATAGTTATATTATACCCTGGATAAGAAAAAATCAAGCATTTTTTACAATAACTTTCATTGTATTTTTGTATAGAATCATATATAATTTAGATAACGCGCTTTTGGCTGTAAAAAGAGCCCTGCGCTAAACAGATGCAGGAGTTTGAACAGGAGGGATAACATGGCACATCAGGACTGGTCAAATCTAGGGAATGATATAAGAAATATGGTGCAGTCAGCCATAGATTCCAAAGATTTTCAACAGTTAAATCAGTCTATTAACCGCACCATAAACGATGCGATGCAGAATATAAATAAAGGGTTTCAGCAGGCAGGAAAGAATATGGGGATGGGGAGCCAGGGGCCAAAGGGACCCAGGCCGCAGCCGCAGAACCCATGGGAAAGAAGGCGTCCTGACCAGAACGCCAGCCCTTTTGACGTCAGCACAAAGACGAGGAAGGCCAGCCCGTATTTTGCGGGAACAGGCGCAGCGTCGGCAGCGGGAATCGCACTCTCTGTAGTGGGAGGTATCCTCACGGCGGGAACAGGGATAGCAACCCTTGTATTACTATTGATCTCGCTTTTTGGCGGGGAAATGTATTTAGGGTTTAAGATCGCTATCGGAATCATGCTTCCATTTTTAGTGGGAGGCGGCTTTATGGTAGGCAAGGGAGCCGGACTGCTGGGCAGAGTGAACAGATTCCGCGCCTATATAAGAGAACTGAGGGGGCAGCCATTCTGTCCGATCAAGAGCCTCGCTGAAGAGGTAGGCAAATCAGAGAGTTTTGTATTAAAGGATGTAAAGGATATGATAAAGCGACGCATGTTTATTGAGGGACATGTGGACGCTCAGAATACCTGTCTGATCGTCACAGAGGATGCATATGATCAGTATCTGGAGGCACAGCATCAGCTGGAAGACAGGAGGCGCCAGGAAGAACAGAGGCGTCAGGAACAGACGGCAAAAGGCGATATCCCTCAGGATACCCGCAAGATGATAGAGGAAGGGCAGGCATACATCAGGGAGATCCATGAATGCAACGATGCCATTCCGGGTGAGGAGATATCTGAGAAGATATCCAAGATGGAGCTGATTGTCCGCAAGATATTTGCTAAGGTTGAGAATGAGCCGGAATTAGCGGCGGATATGAGAAAGTTTATGGAATATTATCTGCCGACCACAGTAAAACTGCTTCATGCATATGAGGAGCTGGATGCCCAGCCTATACAGGGGGCGAATATCGTAAGCTCTAAAAAGGAGATAGAAGATACGCTGGATACTATAAATCAGGCATTTGAGAATCTTCTGGACAGCTTTTTCCAGGATACCGCGTGGGATATTTCCTCTGATATATCAGTTCTCCAGGCGATGCTGGCTCAGGAGGGTCTGACAAACTCGGCGTTTGACAAAGGTAAGTCAGGAAAAGTCGGCTGATTGAAAGTGAACAAGAGAAACAGTAGATGGAAAGGATACAATTATGAGTGAAGAATTTAAAGAATTTCAGGCATCCCCTACTCTTACGCTGAACCCGTTCGGGGATACACCCCAGGCTAAGGAGGTACCGGCAGAACCGGTGCAGGCAGCTCCGGCCCAGAAACCGGAATTTGACGAGAGTATTCTCTCAGCAGAAGAAAAAAATATGGTTGATGCTTTTGCAGAGCAGATAAACCTGCGTGATTCAGGGATGATCCTGCAGTACGGTGTTGGTGCGCAGAAGAAGATGGCGGACTTTTCAGAGGCTGCCCTTGATAATGTCCGCACTAAGGATCTGGGGGAAGTCGGTGACCTGTTAACAGGAGTGGTCACAGAGCTTAAGAACTTCGATGCAGACGAGGAAGAAAAAGGGTTCCTGGGATTTTTCAAAAAGAACACGAATAAGCTGACGACCATGAAAGCTAAATATGACAGAGCTGAGGTGAATGTGGGAAAAATCTGTGAGGCCCTGGAGAACCAGCAGGTCACTCTTATGAAGGATATAGCTGTACTGGATAAGATGTATGAGCTGAATAAGACATACTTCAAAGAGCTTTCCATGTACATCATAGCGGGAAAGAAGAAGCTGGAAAAGGTAAGGGCAGGGGAACTTCCTGAGCTGATGAGGAAGGCAGAGATGACAGGTCTTCCGGAGGATGCGCAGGCTGCCAAGGATCTGGATGCCATGTGCAACCGCTTTGAGAAGAAGCTTCATGACCTGGAGCTGACAAGGATGATCTCCATCCAGACGGCGCCGCAGATACGCCTTGTCCAGAATAATGATACAATGATGGTAGAGAAAATACAGTCAACAGTTGTGAACACCATCCCTCTCTGGAAGAGCCAGATGGTACTGGCCCTGGGTGTGGCCCACTCTACACAGGCTGCAAAGGCACAGAGGGAAGTTACAGACATGACAAATGAACTGCTCAGAAAGAATGCTGAGACACTGAAGCTGGCCAGTATCGAGACAGCTAAGGAGTCCGAGCGCGGTATCGTAGATATAGAGACGTTGAAAAATACCAATGAGTCTCTGATCTCTACACTGGATGAGGTCATGAAGATCCAGCAGGAGGGACGGCAGAAACGCCAGGAGGCAGAGCTTGAGATGCAGCGCATGGAAGGAGAGCTTAAGAGTAAGCTTCTTCAGCTGCAGAGATAATTGCTGGCTGGTTATTATTTACAGTTCCGGATTCTCCCCTTGACAATACAGTGCTTTTCGTGCTATGATAGCGCTTGCACTGTCTAGAGTGGATAGAAACAATATGATAAATGGAGTTTTAGCCCTGTACATAGCGATGTGTTGCAGGGCGTTTTCATGTTCCGGGAAGCAGGAACCGTTTCCAATAACATGAAAGCGTCGCGCCAAATCGGAGCTGCAGGGAAAGAAAGGTGGAAATATGGAAACAATAAGATTTGATGAGCTTGGGCTCAGCGACCAGATATTAAGAGCGGTAACAGAGATGGGATTTGAGGCGGCCAGCCCCATACAGGCTAAGGCTATCCCGGTGATGATGGAAGGAAAAGATATAATCGGGCAGGCGCAGACAGGTACAGGAAAGACAGCTGCATTTGGTATACCTCTGCTGCAGAAGATTGATCCTAAGAATAAGAAGCTTCAGGCTATGATCCTCTGTCCCACAAGAGAGCTTGCCATCCAGGTTGCAGAGGAAATCCGCAGGCTTGCGAATTTCATGCACGGAATTAAGATTCTCCCTGTCTACGGAGGACAGGACATTGTCAAGCAGATACGGTCCCTCAAGAGCGGAGTTCAGCTTATCATCGGAACTCCGGGCCGTGTTATGGACCATATGAGAAGAAAGACCATAAAGTGGGATCAGGTGCATACCATTGTCCTGGATGAGGCAGATGAGATGCTTAATATGGGCTTCCGTGAGGATATCGAGACGATCCTGAGCGAAGTTCCGGAAGAAAGACAGACAGTTCTTTTTTCAGCCACAATGCCAAAGCCTATTCTGGATATCACAGATAAATACCAGAAAGATGCCCAGATGGTCAAGGTGGTCAAAAAAGAGCTTACAGTGTCCAACATTGACCAGTATTATTATGAAGTAAAACAGAAGAATAAGGAGGAGGTCCTCTCAAGGCTTCTGGATATGTATAATCCTAAGCTTTCTCTTGTATTCTGCAATACTAAGAAAAAGGTGGATGAACTGGCGGCAGATTTAAAAGGCAGGGGTTACTTTGCTGAAGGCCTCCATGGTGATATGAAGCAGTCTCAGAGAGACAGGGTCATGAACAGCTTCCGCAACGGGAGGACAGAGATCCTCATCGCAACTGATGTGGCGGCCAGGGGAATTGATGTGGACGATGTTGAGGCGGTATTTAATTATGATCTTCCCCAGGATGATGAGTTCTACGTGCACCGTATAGGGCGTACAGGACGTGCGGGAAGGGTTGGTAAAGCATTTACTTTTGTAGTTGGCAAGGAAGTGTATAAGCTTAAGGATATACAGAGGTATTGCAAGACTAAGATCTATGCACAGCCGATACCGTCACTGGATGATGTCTCCGCTATAAAGGCAGACAATGTACTTGGGGAAATTAAGCAGATCATCCAGAATGAAGATCTTTCTTCTATTATTAATATGCTGGAGCAGAACATCAATGAAGAGGACTACACAGCCATGGATGTGGCGGCAGCTTTCTTAAAGAGGGAGATGGGACAGGAGATCACAGCACAGGAGGAGAAATATGATTTCGGTGATACTGGTGCAGAAGAAGGAATGGTCCGTCTGTTCATTAATATAGGAAAGAAACAGAATGTGAAGCCTGGTGATATCCTGGGAGCAATTGCAGGAGAATCAGGAATGCCGGGGCGTCTTGTGGGCAGTATAGATATGTTTGACAAATACACATTTGTGGAAGTGCCAAGAGAGAATGCCAGGGATGTCTTAAATGCCATGGATCATGCTAAGATAAAAGGAAAGCTGATCAGCATTGAGCCGGCAAACAGAAAATAAACAGCAGAAAAGAACTGGACTGGTCAAAAAAATCATAACTGGCTATTTCGATTAAACCAGATTGGTGATAACATAACTCCTGTGAAAAGATTTACAGAAAAGAGGAAATGTTATGGAAAAGAGAAACAGCACTGTTATGAAATTAGCCCAGACGGCTTTGATGGCTGCGCTCTGCTTTGTGAGCTTTACCTTTCTGCAGATAAAGATACCCATGCCGGGAGGGGATGCCACGTCTATCCACATAGGAAATGCCTTCTGTGTGCTGGCTGCACTGCTCCTGGGCGGCGGATACGGCGGACTGGCCGGTGCAGTTGGGATGACGATTGCAGATCTTCTGGACCCTGTTTACATCGTAGGCGCTCCAAAGACCTTTATACTGAAGCTCTGTATTGGGCTTATCACGGGATTCGTGGCACACCATATTGCGCATATTGGAGACAGCCAGGATAAAAAGTACATTTTTAAATGGAGTACCATCGCATCTATATGCGGGCTTGCATTTAACGTTGTGGCTGATCCGCTTGTAGGTTATTTCTATAAGCAGTATATTTTGGGGCAGCCTCAGGAGATGGCTTCAGTACTGGCAAAGTGGAGTACGGCAACTACATTTATAAATGCAGTGATCTCAGTAGTGTTAGTGGCGGCAGTCTATAATGCACTGAGACCTGTTCTGCAGAAGTCGAATATGCTGGTGCACGTGGGGAGCAGATAAAGGAAACATGTAACTGTGAAGGTTGAACAGTTACGAAAATATATAAAAAAGCGGGACTGTAATAATACAGATTCCCGCTTTTTTGCATAAATGCCGTTTATGCTGTTTTAATATTTAGGTGTTTTGGATAACTTATTTGTTGAAATATCTCTTTAACAGACCTTCGAAAGCTTTTCCGTGTCTTGCTTCGTCTCTTGCCATTTCATGAACTGTATCATGGATAGCATCCAGATTAAGAGCTTTAGCGCGTTTTGCAAGATCAAACTTACCAGCTGTAGCGCCGTTTTCAGCTTCTACTCTCATCTCAAGATTTTTCTTTGTGCTGTCTGTAACTACTTCGCCTAAGAGTTCTGCAAATTTAGATGCATGCTCAGCTTCTTCGAAAGCAGCTTTTTCCCAGTATAATCCGATTTCCGGATATCCTTCTCTGTGAGCAACTCTTGACATTGCCAGGTACATACCAACTTCTGAGCACTCTCCTTCAAAGTTTGCTCTTAAATCAGCGATGATATCATCCGGAGCGCCTTTAGCAACGCCTACTACGTGTTCTGCTGCCCATTCCATCTGGCCTTTCTGCTCGATGAACTTTTCAGCCGGTGCCTTACAGATCGGACATGCCTCAGGTGCTTTTTCTCCTTCATAAACATAACCACATACACTACATACAAATTTAGCCATTTTAATTTCTCCTTTTCTTATTATAATATTTTAATTTTTAGTTGTTTTAAATCAGTAATGATTACTGATATTAATTTACTACATTTCTCTTACTTTGTCAAGAGGTTTTTGGAAATTTATGATTTTTTTATGCAGTCTCCGCAAACGCCATAGAAGTTAGTTACATATCCAGCAATATGCCCATCAAAATTCCTTCCTGCAATTTCAACAATGTTGTCTATACTGTCCATTTCCAGGTCAATGACACTGTGGCACTCTGTGCACACGAAATGGTTATGAGGGGTTGTATTCCCATCGAAGCGGTCTGCACCATCACCAGTAGTGATTTTCATGATCTCTCCAATGTCCGATAAAAGAGAAAGATTCCGGTATACAGTTCCAAGACTGATATTGGGAAATGTTTCACGTATATTCATGTAAACAGTATCAGCCGTTGGATGATCAGTCCGGGACGCCAGAAATTCTTTTATGGATTCACGCTGTTTGCTGTATTTCAGCTTCGGCATAGCTCTCCTCCTTTCGATAATGATAATTGTTACTGATATAAGTATAAGCCTAAAATTTCATTTTGTCAATTATCTTATGTAAAAAATTTTGCAGATAGTATATAATAGTTATTATTGACATGTTGCAGAGTGGCTTGTAAATCAGTAGTTTGAAAGGAGCAGGAAAATGGATAAAATTTATGATTTAGTGATTATAGGATCGGGACCCGCCGGTCTGGCTGCAGCAATTTACGCGCAGAGGGCAAGGCTTGATACCTTAGTTCTGGAAAAGAGCTATGTCAGCGGAGGGCAGGTAATAAATACGTATGAGGTTGATAATTACCCCGGTATTTCCGGTGTCAGCGGTATGGATCTGAGTATGAAGTTTCATGAACATGCCAAGAATCTGGAAGCAGAATTTATGACAGCTGAAGTGAAAGACATTATTATAGAAGAAACACTGAAAAAAATAAAGACGGATAAAGCTGAAATACTGACAAGAACAGTTATTATTGCAACGGGAGCGAGGCACAGAAAGCTGGGTGTGCCTGGTGAAGAAGAGTTTGCAGGAATGGGTGTTTCCTACTGTGCAACATGCGATGGGGCATTTTTCAAAAATAAGACAGTTGCTGTTGTAGGGGGAGGAGATGTGGCAGTTGAAGATGCCATTTTTCTGGCAAGAGGAAGCAAGAAGGTCTATGTGCTCCACCGCCGGGAGGAATTCAGGGCAGCCAAAAGCCTTCAGGAAAAACTATTTGCGCAGGATAATATAGAAGTACTGTGGAACACTGTCGTTAATGAGATCAGGGGAGAAGATAATGTAAAATCTATTTCTATAGAAAATAAAAAAGACGGAAGCAGATCCGAACTTCAGGTGGATGGAGTCTTTATTGCAGTGGGTATACTTCCCAATTCAGAACTCTTTAAGGGTATGCTGGATATGGATCCTCAGGGGTATATTATTGCGGGGGAAGACTGTGAGACAAGTGTTAAAGGGATTTATGCGGCAGGGGATGTAAGGACTAAGATGCTCAGACAGATCGTGACAGCCGCTTCGGACGGGGCAAATGCTGTGACATCTGCTCAGAATTATTTAATGTTTTTGTAAGATAACCAATATGTACCTTATTTGTCACATTAATTGGACTGAATTAGTAACCACATTAAATTATTTCAGGTTTATTTCAGAGTTAAAAAATATTTAATATATGGTTGACAAAAGGCAGTAGATTTGTTATGATAGCCGTGTAACAAATTTAACAATTCTGTAACAAATGAGTGATACATATGGAGGTTAGATAAATAATGAAAAAGGGAATCTTGAAAGTAACGGCATGCTGCCTCGCAGGTGCAATTACATTCGCAGGAAACGGCGGCGTTTCTCTGGCGGCCGGATTTGAAGTGCCGTTAGCCGGCGGTTCAGCCAAGATTGCGGAACAGGAGAGTAAAGCTCAGAATACGCAGCCGGAAACATCTGCACCGTCTGAGTTTGATACAACAGCGATCGCACAGGTTGATGAATACGTAAATATCAGAGATCAGGCAAGCACGGATGAAGGGGAAGTGCTTGGCAAACTCTATAATAATTCTGCAGCAAAGATTTTAGCTAAGGAAGGCGACTGGTACCTGATTTCATCAGGGTCTGTTACAGGTTATGTGAAATCTGATTATTTTGTAACAGGACAGGCTGCTGAAGAGCTTGCAAAGGAAGTTGGGCAGAAGAAAGCGACAGTTAAGACTACCACTTTGATGGTGCGTTCAGATTCTAACCAGGATTCAGATGTACTGGCAATGGTGGGAGATTCAGAGCAGTTAAATGTTGTTGATGACAGTGGCGACTGGGTTAAAGTTACTGTTGATGATGACGTTGAAGGATATGTGGCAAGAGATTATGTAGAGTGTGAGACAGTTTTCACAGAAGCAGAATCTATTGAAGAAGAACAGGCAAGACTGAAGAAACAGGAAGAAGATTACCAGAAAGCCATTGAAGAAGCAAGGCGTGCTGATGAGGCCGCAAGAGCTGAACAGCAGGCACAGAATAATAGTACAGAAGGCTGGACAGAGGCACCGTCTACAGAGGCGCCTACAGACTGGACAGAAGCTCCTACGGAAGCACCGGCTTGGACAGAGGCACCTACAGAGTCAACAGAGTGGACAGAAGCTCCAACAGAGGCGCCGGCTTGGACAGAGGCACCTACAGAGTGGACAGAGGCTCCAACAGAAGCACCAGCTTGGACAGAAGCGCCTACAGAGTCAACAGACTGGACAGAGGCACCGGAATGGACAGAAGCGCCTACAGAATCTACAGAGTGGACAGAAGCTCCAACAGAGTGGACGGAAGCACCGGAATGGACAGAAGCACCTACAGAATCTACTGAATGGACGGAAGCTCCAACAGAAACGGAGTGGACAGAAGCTCCAACAGAAACAGAGTGGACAGAAGCGCCGAGTACAAATGCAGGACTGAGAGAGCAGATAGTAAGCTTTGCACTTCAGTTCGTAGGCGGAAATTATGTTTGGGGCGGAAATGACTTATACAGCGGCGTAGACTGCTCAGGGTTTACACAGCAGGTATTAGGAAACTTCGGAATCTCTATCCCGCGTACAGCTGGTGCACAGTCAGTAAGCGGACCACAGATCAGCATGAGTGAGATACAGCCGGGTGACCTGTTATTCTACAGCGGTGACGGAGACTACGGCATCGGACATGTAAGTATGTATATCGGAAATGGCCAGGTAGTACATGCAAGTACACCTTCCACCGGAATCATTATTTCGGATGTGAACTACAGACAGCCGACAAGCATAGTAAATTATATTGGTTAATTAAATAATTGAGTAGATCAACTAAGAGGCACTGCAAAATGCAGTGCCTCTTATGTTATAGTAATTAAAGTAACTATTCAACAGGTCTGTGTATTTACTGCAAAGAACATGATTCAGGGATCCTAAAATTCATTTAAGCGCATATACTTTATAAGGACAAGGCATGATCGATATAGAACGTTTTAATGGCTTTTGGAGAGAAATAAAAGCCCGTACTATCAACTTAACCATAAGCACATTAAAATGCCTGCATGACGTGTTTAAATGTGTTACAGAGGATGCTGCTTAAAACGGGAGTATGAATTATATGCTTTACAGAGCAGGAATAAAGTGTTATTCAAAAAATTAAATTAACAGACGATAGTGGAAATATATAGAATATTTAAAAGCCCAAAAAGGGGATTGACAGAGGTTTTTGTGGAAATAGCGGTGTCAAAATGCACAAAAAAACCGAGAAAACTGCGGCAGGACCTTGCTGCAGATGTGGGAATAATCTACATTTATCCACATGGGTTTGGGATAAAATCAGAGGTAAAAACAGTTAAAATAGAGTTATGCACTGAGTTATCCACATTATCCACATTTATTTAACCACATTTGGGCGGTTTACATAGTATTTTTTTAAAACAGGTGTTTTGTACACATATCATAAATCGATTAATTACATAAAAATAAAATGACGAATTACTTGACATTTTAATAGTCTTGAAATGGTCAGGAAACGCATAAGATTTTTGATATTATCAGACAATAATATTATTTACCTGCTTTATAAAGTAGGAAGTTGGATTGTCAGAAATTAGGATAAGGAAATAGTATTGAATTAATAACATAGGGAATTCCAGGGATTTAATTATTATGTTTGTGAAGGGATTTGGGGCTGCAAGTTCAGGAAAGAAAAGACAGCCCTGCGGGGTTCCGGCTCTTACAAAAGCCTGGGTCCCCACAGGGCTGTCTTTTTTATTTAATGTCAGAGGGCAGATAACAGTATTTCCTGACAGTATAAAATATTTAAGTACTGCCAGCCGTGCCCGCGTTTTAATCTTTAAATTTACCAGTAACGGACAATTGCCGTAATTCCTGTATAATTATAGCGGTCTGTCTTGATCCCGCCCTGTGGATAAGGGTTACTGTTGGAAGAGTGAATGATCTGTCCGTTTCCCATATAGATTCCTACATGATAGATAGGAGTACCATAAAAAATCAGATCTCCGGGCATCAATTCATTTTCAGAAACAAATTTACCGCCGCCCTCCCAGGCCTGGGCATCGGCTACGCGCGGGATGCTTATCCCAAAATGGAGCATTACCTGTTGTGTAAATCCGGAACAGTCAACACCATCAGTCAGGCTGTTTCCGCCCCAGACATATTTTCCGCCTTCGTAGCTTGCAGCAAATTTTGCAATCTCCATACCCAGGGAAGCATTTCCGGTAACTTCAGAATTTCCGCGGCCCTGTTCATCGAAGGTATACGTTGTTGTTCCGAAGGTGCGGGTAGTAGATTTCAGCATCGCACCGCCAAGTGCAGGATCAAAATAGTAGACAATACCATTTACATATTGAAATTCCAGCTGCATCTGGCCGAGATCGTTAAAGTAATAGGTATTTCCCTCAAAGTACTGAAGGCCCTTCATTGGAAGCCCTACGCTGTTAAACAGGTAGGAGAAGCTGCCTATCTTAACAAGCTGGTTGCAGACACGGATTCCTTCGTTATCAACATAGTATTCACCGATCCTCATGTTAACGGCCTTTGCTCCGTCACTCTTGAGATAATACCAGTTGCCGTCAGGATGGATCCATGTATCATGCATCATTTCAAAATTATCATTATAGAAGTACCATTTATCACCTGATTTATTCCAGCCCTTCAGTTTTTTTTCACCAGTGTATTTACCGTTGGCATCCACATAGTACTCGCCATTCACCCAGCTGTCTGTGACCATCACTCCATCCGGGCCGAGATAATAGTTTCCAACCCACTTATCTGTAACCATAACACCAGTTCCGGAATCCAGATAGTACCACTTGCTGCCGCTCCTGGACCATCCTGTGATCATAGCGCCGCTGGCGTTAAACCTGTAATCCTTGCCGTCGATCACCTGCCAGCCTGTGTACATGACGCCTGATTCAGGGTCAAGATAATAATTCTTGCCCTTGACTGTCACCCAGCCCTTCATGATCTGGTTATTATCGTAATAATACCACTTATTATCTGCGTTTACCCAGCCTGTCTTTACAACCTTCTTGCCGCTGCCATCCAGAGGTATGCCATCAACTACAGTATTTACGGCCATCTTGCCGGAATCATTTACGTAGTAATCCCCTGCCCACTGGTTTGTGAGCATGACGCCTGTACTATCGTCCATGTAGTACCAGGCAGAACCGCTCTTGGTCCATCCTGTGATCATGGCCCCGCTCTCGTTAAAGCGGTACCATTTTCCTTCGATCTGCTGCCATCCTGTCTTCATTACTCCATTGGAAGGAGCCAGATAATAAGTTTTACTGCCTACCACTGTAAAACCAGTGGCCATGACACCGTCAGCAGGATTTAAATAGTACCATTTATTTCCCGTCTTGAGCCAGCCTGTCTGCATAGCGCCTGAGCCGTTGAAATAGTACCATTTGTTATCGATCAGTTTCCATCCCGTGGCCATTACGCCTGTCTCAGGGTCCAGATAATAAGTCTTGTTTTTGACGTTCACAAACCCTTTTGCCATAGTGCTGTCATCGTTGTAATAATACCATTTGCTGTCAGTCCTTACCCAGCCTTTTTTGACGATCTTTTTCCCGTTTTTATCTACAGGGTAACCGTCTACAGTAGTGTTTACAGCCATTTTTCCGCTGTCGGTCACGTAATAGTCATCTATCCACTGGTTCTTTAGCATAATGCCAGTAGACGGATCCATATAATACCAGGAAGCCCCTGATCTGACCCATTTCGTCTGCATGGCGCCTGAACTGTTAAAGTAGTACCAGTTTCCTTCTATGAGTTTCCAGCCTGTGGCCATGGCTCCCCCAGACGGTTCCAGATAGTATGTCTTGCCGCCAACTACAGTAAAACCTGTGGCCATGGCGCCTGAACCGGGATTTAAGTAATACCATTTGCCTCCCAGCTTTGCCCATCCTGTCTTCATGGCACCGGAAGAATTAAAATAGTACCAGGTGCCGTCGATCTGTTTCCAGCCTGCAGCCATTATCCCTGTTGCCGGGTCCAGATAGTATGTTTTGTTATTGACATTTGTGAAGCCAAAAGACATATTGCCGGAAGCATCGTAATAATACCACTTGTTTCCAGTCTTGATCCAGCCCTTATTGACGATCTTGTGCCCATTGGCATCCACTGCTATGCCGTTTACAACCGTATTTGCAGCCATCTTTCCGTCTGGGTATACATAGCAGTCACCAACCCACTGATCTGTGGCCATGGCCCCCGTTACAGTGTCCAGATAGTACCAGCTGGCTCCGATCTTCTGCCATCCGAAGAGCTTGACGCCGGAAGAGGTAAAATAATACCATTGATTATCGATATTGTTCCAGCCTATGGCCATGACTCCTGTATTGTAGTCCAGGAAATAGGATTTGCCTTCTAAATCCAAAGGTCCCTTTGCCATGGTGCCGTCCGGATTGTAATAGTACCATAAGCCTCCGGCCTGCTGCCAGCCCGTCTTCATCCAGCCGTTTTCATCGAAATAGTACTGCTTATCATCTATAGACTGCTGGCCTGTCAGAAATCCGCCGTCATCCGTAGAGTACCAGGTACCCTTGTCGTTTGACTCCCAGGCGGCATCTGCGTCCAGCGACGGCCCTGTAAAGGCTATCATGCCTATTAAGGAAAATAGCAGCAGTTTGTTTCTTTTCATAACATTGCTCCTTCTGCTAATAATGACATTTTAATGGTTTCTTCCCTAAATTATTTCAAATGTGTAATAAATCTTTACGGAATTATTACAGCTTAGTTAAAATAGTACAGGATTTCAAGGAAAAAGTCAATAGAAAAGCCCAGATTTATGCACTTCTGCATAAATCTGGGCGATACTTTTTAAGATTTTCTTAACCGGTTTTGCGCCGTTTGATGACCTTCAGACGGGTAAATTCTTCACGTTCCTTTTCTTCCAGTGCATTCTGGATATTTGTAGATAATGCCTGGTATGTGGGGATTGTGATATTCTTCAGGGCATTGGCGCGTTTCTGGGTCTTTTTGATATTTGTAGCCAGGCGGTACGCTGAGTTTTCTATCATGGACAGGCGGATGGTCAGATCCTTCACCTTCTCAAAAGCAACTTTAGCTTCATCCAGGGACTTCCTGGTGGAGTAAAACGCATAAGTAGGGACGGAGACGATCGGATCATACTGGACCAGGGGGATCTCTGTCCCCATGATGCTTCTTGTCTTGATTTTGATAGAATTCTCTACAGGTACGGAGAATGAGATCTCCTGCACATAATTGATGCCCATCTCAATATTAGCCTTCTGGAGGGCAGCGTATGCGGTGCGGAAAGTCTCATCGATCTGCGACTGGATCTCACTGGCCTGGTCAATGAGGCCCATCATTTCCCGGATCAGGATATTACGCTTTTTATCCATCAGCTCAAAGCCTTGTTTGGCCAGGGCCAGTGAGTTTTTAGCTAATATCAGGTTACCTTTTGTAGGAAATGTATTCGGATCCATTAAATCACCTCTGCTTCCTTATCAGCAGGTTTATAGTATTTATCCAGTATCTTTGTATCGATACGGTCAAGCTCTTCACGGGGAAGCATGCCTAAAAGCTCCCAGCCCAGATCAAGGGTGTCCTCTATGGTACGGTTTTCATTCTCACCCTGCCCCACAAAATGTGTCTCAAAAGCTTTACCGAACTGCAGATATATCTTGTCAAGGGGTGACAATTCATCTTCGCCGATGACAGAAGCAAGCGATCTGGCATCTCCCACCTTGGCATAACAGGAGAACAGCTGGTTAGCCACGTCCTGATGGTCCTCACGCGTGTAACCGGCACCTATGCCGTCCTTCATTAGACGGGATAGAGACGGCAGCACGTTAATAGGCGGATAAATGGCCTGGCCGTGCAGCTGACGTTCCAGAACGATCTGGCCTTCGGTGATATATCCTGTAAGGTCAGGGATCGGGTGGGTGATATCATCATTCGGCATGGTCAGGATCGGTATCTGCGTCACAGAGCCGTTAATGCCCTCTACAATGCCGGCGCGTTCATAGATCGTGGCCAGCTCACTGTATAAGTATCCAGGATAACCTTTACGGCTGGGGATCTCTCCCTTGGAGGAGGATACCTCACGCATAGCCTCGCAGAACGAGGTCATATCTGTAAGGATGACCAGGATGTGCATACCCTTTTCAAATGCCAGATATTCGGCGGCTGTCAGCGCCACCTTCGGTGTGATAAGACGCTCTACGACAGGGTCATTAGCCAGGTTTAAGTACATTACAACGTGGTCAGAAACACCGCTTTCTTCAAATGTCTTGCGGAAGAATTCAGCTACGTCATATTTTACGCCCATGGCTGCAAATACGATAGCGAATTTCTCATCTGAGTTATCCCCCAGTGACGCCTGTTTTACAATCTGTGCAGCCAGTCTGTCGTGGGGAAGTCCGTTTCCGGAAAAGATAGGAAGCTTCTGTCCGCGGATCAGAGTAGTAAGCCCATCGATGGCTGATATACCTGTTCTGATATAATTCCTGGGATATTCCCGGGTCACCGGGTTGAGCGGAAGCCCGTTTATATCCAGCTTTACTTCCGGGCTGATCTCGCCCAGATCGTCGATGGGCTGGCCGATTCCGTTAAAGGTGCGTCCCAGGATTTCCGGGGACAGTGACACTTCCATGGGGTGGCCGGTCAGTTTTGTATGTGTATTTTTAAGGGACATTCCCTCATTGCCTTCAAATACCTGAATTACTGCTCTGTCCTCATAGAGTTCAACGATACGGCCCAGCTTCTTCTGGCTGCCCTCTACCGTTATTTCTACGATTTCATCAAAGGAAGCGCCCTGAACGCCTTCCAGAACGACAAGGGGGCCGTTAATCTTACTGAGTCCTAAATATTCTATTGACATGAATTACAACCTCCTTATGCATTTTTTGCTAATACTTCATCATAGAAATCATCCACCGCCTTGTGGTATTCATCAAACATTTCCATGCGGTCGTTGGGGACATCATATTTAATAGAAATAATTCTGTCGAAAATATTGCTTTCCTTCAGGATTGACATGGGCATTCCCATTGTGACAAGCGCTTTTGCCTTATCATACAGATACAGGATGATCTCCATCATTTTATACTGCTTCACCATAGGCACACAGGTATCTTCCTTGTGGAACGCATTCTGCTGCAGGAAACCCAGGCGGATGACTCTTGCGATTTCAAGAGTCAGCTTCTGGTCATCAGGAAGCACATCGTTTCCGATAAGCTTGACGATCTCCATAAGGCTGCTCTCCTGGTTCAGGAGCGCCATCAGCTGGTTGCGGTAATCCACAAAGTTTGGAGCCACATTGTCCTTATACCAGGGCGCAAGATCATTCAGATACTCACTGTAGCTGGTAAGCCAGTGTATTGCGGGGAAATGCCTTGCATACGCCAGGCTTTTGTCAAGCCCCCAGAAGCACCTGACAAAACGTTTTGTATTCTGTGTGACAGGTTCAGAGAAGTCACCTCCCTGAGGAGATACGGCTCCGATGATGGAGACGCTGCCTTCTGAACCGTTCAGATTCTGCATCATGCCGGACCTCTCGTAAAAAGCCGACAGCCTGCTGGCCAGATAAGCCGGGAAACCTTCTTCCGCCGGCATCTCTTCAAGACGCCCGGAAAGCTCACGGAGAGCTTCGGCCCAACGGGATGTGGAGTCTGCCATGATAGCCACGTCGTAGCCCATATCACGGTAATATTCAGCCAGTGTCAGTCCTGTATAGATAGAAGCCTCACGGGCTGCCACAGGCATATTGGAGGTATTGGCGATCAGAGTTGTACGGTCCATCAGAGGATTGCCGGAACGTGGATCCACAAGCTCTGAGAATTCTTCCAGAACCTGAGTCATTTCATTTCCGCGCTCGCCGCAGCCGATATATATGATAATATCAGCATTGGACCATTTTGCGATCTGGTGCTGTGTCATTGTCTTACCTGTTCCGAAACCGCCTGGTACGGCGGCAGTGCCGCCCTTTGCGATGGGAAAGAGGGTATCCAGGATACGCTGGCCTGTTATTAAAGGCTCTTTAGCAGCATAGCGGGCGGCTGTAGGCCTGGGTACACGTATAGGCCATTTCTGCGCCAGAGTCAGCTTGATTTCGCTTCCGTCATCCAGCTGAAGAGTGGCAATGGGATCCTTGATCGTATACTGGCCGTCTGGAGCCGTCTCCAGGATTGTGCCTCTCATGTTCGGGGGAACCATGGATTTATGAAGTATGGCAGGTGTCTCGGGTACTTCTGCAATGATGGAACCGCCGCTCACATATTCACCGGGTTTTACTGTGACATGCACATCCCAGAGCTTTGAAGTGTCCAGGGAATCAATGCTTAAGCCGCGGTTGATATACTTGCCGCTTCTTTTGGCGATCTCACTTAAGGGTCTTTCCACACCGTCAAAGATGTTGTTTAAGATACCGGGGGCAAGAGTTACAGAGATCGCATCACCTGTGGCCTCGACCGTATCTCCCGGCTTCAGGCCGGAAGTCTCTTCGTACACCTGTACAGTAGTAGTGTCAGTATCCAGGTTGATTACTTCACCAACCAGTTTTTCCCTGCCTACATAAACCATTTCAGACATCTTGAAGCCGGTATTGCCCTTCAGATAGATGACAGGTCCGTTGATGCCGTAAATAATACCAGTTCTATTATTCATGGTTTATACCTCCGTCGAATACAAATGCAGACTTTGCCTCTTCCAGCTTGGTCGCGAAGGAGTTGTCGATCAGGATATGCCTGTCTGCCAGGACAGCTCTTGTGCCTCCCATGAAAGAATACTCAGATATGACCACCTGAGCATTAGTGGCAGCGTTTAAGCTGAGCTGTTTAGAGGAGTCGGCAGGATCGATATATATTACATAATGGTCATTGCCGGCTACTTTTTTGATGTCGTTGATCTGTTTGATCAGAAGCTGGTCGTATGCAGGGGTATCCATATATTCTTCCAGATTGGTCTGGACCTCTATAAACAGCTTTTCTTTCAGCTCTGTATGTTTTTTTGTTATCTCACGTTTAATCTGAAGCTGTTCCTTGGATAGGGCCATGTTGTTTGCGCGCTTCAGGCTGTCTGCCTCAGTCTTGATCTGTAGGGCAGCCTGCCTTTCTTTAGCAGCTTTATGTTCTTTAAAAATCTTTTCAAGGGCAGCTTTGTGTTCTTCTATCATCTGAACACTCTGCTCCCGGGCTTTTTCCATGGAAGATTCTTCGAAATGTTTTAACTTTTCTTCAGTTGTCAAAAATCTTCACCTTCTTTACAGTTTTAGTCCAATTGCTTCATTGACGTATGACGTGATAAAGTCTGCCTTACGCCCCGTACCATGCCTATCTGGAATCTCAATAATCAGCGGAAGCTTACGGCGCAGCTTGACATCATCGATGATTTCCGGAAATTCGCGGCCGAATTTTTCCGTGAGCAGGATGATCCCAATGGTCTTATCCGCCACGGCTTTTTCCAATTCTTCCCTTAATTCCGCTCTCTCATGTACTACGCAGCCTTCCACGCCTGCTAGTCTCATTCCGGTATAGGTATCTACGTTATCACTGATCAGATACATCCTCATGGCAGATTATAACTTACCTAAGATCATGAAGGAGATGATTAAGCCGTAAAGGGCAACACCTTCTGCCAGACCTACGAAGATAAGTGATTTACCAAGAATACTCTGGTCTTCACTGATTGCACCGAGAGCTGCGCTTGCAGCACTAGCAACTGCAATACCGCCGCCGATACAAGACAAACCTGTTACTAAAGCTGCTGCAAGGTAACCAAGTCCTGTGGACAGATCTCCTGCTGATGCAGCTGCTTCCCCAGCTGCCAAAGAAGTAGAATCGCTTGTAAAAGCGATGATATTTGCAAGAATCAATGTTCCAAAGAAGAAGAAGCAATTGACTGCCAATGAAGTCTTATATCTACCTCTGTTTTTTTCGCCGATTAAGAAAGCTCCAAAAGGTACGATGATGCTGAGAACCAAAGCTACTACTAATAAGATTGATGTTATTGTTGACATATTATATCCTCCTCTTAAATTAAATTATATGATCAAAAAGGAACCCTTTTTGTATCTGAAGTTATTTATTGTGTTTTATCTGTGCGAAGGGTTTAAATTCGCGGCCTGTTCCTTTATAGAATCGGCTGAACATTTCATAATATTCCAGACGGAGCACCTGAATACCTACGATCAGGCCTTCCATGCCGCATACGAAAATGTTTCCAAGCACGATGACGATCCAGTTGGGGGTACCGGCCTCGGCGCCCGCCAGCATCAGCACTACCTCCATCATGGCCGCATGGCTGACTGCAAAAGCGCCGATACGGACAAAGGAAAGAGTGTTGGAGAAGTAGCTTAAAAGAACTTCAAACATCTCAAATACTGTCTGGACAATAAACATGCCTTTTTCTTTTGGCATAAAATCCGCTCTTTTCTGGACAAGCTTGGAGAGCGGCTCCTTTAAAGCGATCAGGACAAGCGGTATTACAAACATCAGGGCAATCACTATTCCGGCAGGAAGAGTGTGACCTGTCATGAAGAGCACAAGTATCAGCACGATTGCTCCGTAGAATACAAGTCCGGCCAGTCCGTTTGTATCAAACCAGGTATTTTCCGGATCATGGGCTTTCATGCCGTTAATGATATGGAATACCATAGTCACAAGGATAAGGAGCATACCGAAGCCGATAGCGATGATGAATACCGTATTCAGCTTGCCTATAAACGGAACAGTGGTCATACTGTCTACGGGCCTGAGCCACAGGGCAGGTATCAGGTCTTCGAAGCCAAAGAAGCTTCCGAAGAGAAGTCCGAAGATGGTGGAGAAAAATCCTGCACAGGAAACGATCGCAGCCAGATCCAGCTTCTTAAAGTGATAGAGCAGATACCCGCCTATGAGCAGGCACAGCCCCTGTCCCGCATCTCCGAACATGGCCCCGAAAATAAAGGCATATGTGATACCCACAAAAACAGTGGGATCGATCTCATTGTAGGCAGGCAGGCCGTACATTCTGACAAACATCTCAAAGGGCTTGAACAGCCTAGGGTTCTTCAGCTTTGTAGGCGGCTGATGGACCACGTTGTTATTGTCATCTTCCAGTATACAGTACAGGTTGGTGTCATTTGCCACATCCTTCTCGAATGCTATGGCATCGTTCTCAGTCATCCATCCGCAGAGTATATAGAAGACCTGATGGTCATTCTTGGCCCTGGTGCAGGCAGCCAGCCGCCGCACATCAAAGTTTGTAGAAAGAGAAGCCAGTTTTTTCCGGGCTGTAATTATCTCCTCCTTGTGGGAGACGAGAGTACTGTCAATAGTCTTCTGGCATTCATGGATCAGGTTTGTGTACTTATCGATGTCTTTCTGCAGTTCAGCCGCTGCCTGGTGAGGGGTGCCGGTATAATCATCCGGAATGTAGATCCTCTCAAAATGCATGGAAGAATATACAGCGTCAATTTTATTTGCCTG
The DNA here is from genome assembly GCF_024622195.1 of Murimonas intestini. NCBI lineage: Bacteria > Bacillati > Bacillota > Clostridia > Lachnospirales > Lachnospiraceae > Murimonas > Murimonas intestini. Next base: position 93,345 of record NZ_JANKBI010000018.1, on the reverse strand, counting down.
AGATGCGGGCACAAAATAAATGCCCCAAACGTAATTCTCATCGCTGTGGCATCTGTAAAATACGGTGTCCAGGTCATCATAGACATATTTTGCTAATTTATCATAATATTCATGGGAGATCTTCCCAAACCGGTATTTAATGAACCGGAATTCTAAAACAGCGTGGATACTGTAATCAAATTCCAGGAATGGCTCAATAGTTTTGTATGAAGAGCGCAGAGCCTCGCGTTTTTCTTCATAGATATTCCGCTTCGTGCGGATATCACGTATCTTTTCATCCAATCCCCTTATCAGGTCGATGGATTTATCAAGTGACATCTCTTTTTCAGAAGAAAAAGAGGGATCAGCCACAGATTCCGCAAATTCATTTGCCTTAGTCAGCCATTCCCTGTATGGGTTGATCTCCATAAAGGGTGTCAGCTGTTCCACCGTCTTCAGCTCAGACAGAGCATTCTCGAGGTGAATCTCGTACTTTGATAAGTATTGGTTTACCACACGGTCGATATCGGCCTGAGGTCCCGTAATACTTAAAAATTTCATTTTAACAATCAAAAAAGTTCCCCCCCTGTCTAATGCGTAATGTATTCCAGCGTCTCACTGGGGCTTAAGCCGTAGCGGATGCATTCCAGCGCGATGGTCAGCTTGCTGATCTCATGTTCCTTAGAATAAAGAAATGCGATGATCGTAGCGACAGAATAAGGATTCTGTGAAGCGTTTTTGTGCTGAACGAAGTCCCTGATATTGTTATATGCAGAGTCCAGCGGAGTATCCATAAACTGCGGATAGTGTTTGGCATAATACCCCTTTTTAACAACAGCTTCAAACTCATCAAGCGTAGGCGCTTCCACCATGTCACGAATATCAGTCTTTTTTAAATGATATTGTACCGGAATCAATAATGCATAGATTTCTGCGTTAGTCATATGATAATATTTTTTACAGCGATAGATCCAGCGTATATTCAGAAGATCCATTTTTACGCCGTATGCATCCATAAAGCTGCGCAAGGCATCCTTTTTCAGAGCTTTATCTTTATTTTTCCAAAGCCATGTGAAATAATAGATATCCAGGGCCATCTCATAGTCAAATAAAGTAGGATGCTCAATATTTGAAAGCCTGTTCAGGCGTTCATAATAAATACTGCCCTTCAGATTTGCAACAAGCTCCTCTATAGTACGGGAATTGGACAGCTTATTCAGGTCCAGATCTGAGTGTTTCTCAAAGAAATCATAGAAAAGGCTCAGGTCCAGTTTAAAATCGCGGTGGTCAAAGACCATTCTCATACACCGCTTCAGGATTGCCACCTCGTAACGTTTGAAGTACATATCCAGAAATTTCCTCTGGTGAATTGTGGCAAACCGGTATATTTTCTGGAAATCCACATAAACGGCATTTGTGAGGATTTTTTCAATTTCGTTTCGATGCAGCGTTGCCTCGTCCATATTAGCAAACAATTCATGATAGCCGGGATGCTTTTTTATATAAGCAACGGCGTCGGGCACAGATTTCTGTGCGGCCAGTTCCCTGTAGTCGTCCTGCGTAAAAAAGCGGCTCTGGATTGCGCGTATCTTGGTTGTGGTTCCGCTGTATGCTAACAGGTTACCCATAAGCCTACCCCTCAATCAGTTGTTTTAATATGTTGTCAGCTAGTTTTTTGTGGTTTTGGTCATAATCTGCTTCCAGACTGGCGACCAGATTTTTTGTTTCTTCTTTTAATCTGGCGAGTTCGACGGCCATATCTTCCTTCAGCTTAGCCTGCAGCTCGTTCAGTGTCTGGGCTGTTTTGGCATCTACGTCAGCGTCAAACTCTTTTATTTTGGCATCGGCCTGCTTATCCAGTTCCTTTTTCTCTTGCGCTGCGGCATCAATGATTTTTACCGCCTGCGCTTCGATCTCGGATAATCGGTTAACAACCATATCCATAATGCATGCCTCCTACTCTATATTGTTATCCTTTTATCATACACTATTTTAAGAAAAATTCCATAGAAAATTTTACAAATTCATAATTTATAAAGAATTAAATTTTGTATATTTTTCAAAAGTGTGGTAAAATCTTTAGGTTACGGAAAAATTTTTTCGTATAGATTAGACTAAATTATGGGAAAAATATGGGAAAAAAGGAGAGAACCAATGCGGTTAAGGAATATTCCGAGATCACAGGAAGTGATTGATAAAAGTAAATATGTAGTCCACGATGAAAAAATGGCGAAGGGACTGTGGAAAAAAGAAATTTTCGGGAATACAAACCCGGTACATATTGAGGTTGGCATGGGAAAGGGAAGGTTTATCACAGAACTTGCAAAAGCCAACCCGGATATTAATTATGTGGGGATAGAAAGGTATACAAGTGTTCTGCTCCGCGCCGTGGAAAAGCTTGAGGATGAGGAGACTGCCGGTGGAGAGGTGCTTAAAAATCTTTTCTTCCTGTGCATAGACGCACGGGAGCTTCCGGAGATCTTCGGTGAGGGCGAGGTGGATAAGATATATCTGAACTTCTCAGATCCCTGGCCCAAGGACAGACATGCCAGGAGACGGCTCACATCCAGAGAGTTCCTGGGAAGATATGACAAGATATTGGCAAAAGAGGGAACGGTTGAATTTAAGACGGACAACAGGGGACTCTTTGACTTCTCGCTGGCGGAAGTGGAACCGGCAGGCTGGCACCTGATGGCATCTACGTTTGATCTGCACCACGATGAGGAAATGGTAAAGGGCAACGTAATGACAGAATATGAGGAGAAGTTCTCCGCCATGGGCAATCCGATCTGTAAAATGATTATCGCAAGGGGAGAATGCGGCATATAGTATTAAAAAGAAGTATCTGTTCAGGTACCGTATTTTCCCGGAGAGAATGAGGAAAGCCGGTATCTGGCAGCTGCGGGCGGAGGCAGGAGACTATGAGCAGCAAGAGAGGGCTGAAAGATAAGCTGGGAATGGCGATCTATGACAATCCCAGGCTGAATGAGAAGCTACTCATTATGAAAAAATCGTTTGATGAGGTGAACAAGGGGCTTCAGGGGGGCAGGAAGAAAGAAGATAAGAAATAAGGGACAGCTATTTGGCAGGTCTGCGCACTTGCCGCACAGACCGAAAGAAAATGATTCAAACGTTAAAAATCAGAAAAAGCCCTGCAGATCTCAGCAGTCATACAGCTGAAGCCTGCAGGGCTTTTTGGTCATATATTGATGCACAGCCGCGTTTTAGGCGGCGGATTTTATATTCCGCTTGTGCAGCCTTGACAGCAGCAGCCTGTTCAGGAGGTAGCGCAGCACAGCTATGACAGGAACGCCCAGGAACATTCCCAGGACTCCGGCCATGCTTCCGCCTATCGTGATGGCGAAGATGATCCACAGAGGCTTCACGCCTGTTGAATCACCCAGGATCTTCGGTCCCAGGATAAGTCCGTCAAACTGCTGGAGCACCAGAATGAGAACTCCGAAGATCACAGCTTTTAACGGGCTTACGATCAGCATTATCAGGATACCGGGAACAGCTCCGATAAATGGACCGAAATAAGGAATCATGTTTGTAACCCCGACGATAACGCTGATAAGAACTGTGAACGGCAGCTGGAACAGGGTCATAAACAGAAAGCACAAAAGTCCGATTATCAGTGAGTCCACAGCCTTGCCAACGATAAAGCTGCTGAATAACCTGTTGCACTCGCTGAAGACCTCCATAGTAGTATCTATCTTTTTAACTGGTACAAATGCGTATATTATAGATCTGACGGAGTTCAGCAAAGGCTTTTTATCTGAAAGCATATAAATTGATACGATAAGTGTGATAATGACATTCAGTATCCACTGCACGATAGAAACAGATACTGAGTATACAGCGGGCACTATATTTGAAGCGAAATCCTTCAGATAAGTGATCATATTGGGCAGGGCATTATTAATAGTATCCCGGACCACATCAATGTCCAGATCAGGGAAATGCTCCTCCAGGTTATCAAAAAAGTGATAGATAGCGTCATATGTCTGGGGGATAGAATTCACCAGCTCAGTGATACTGTCAACGATCTGCGGGATAACACCGAACAGGGTGACGATAATAAGCCCTAAAAACAGCAGGTAGGTAGTGGCAATAGAGAGTATACGCTGTACCTTGACTGACTTTATCTTGCAGACATTCCTGAAAAACCTCATTAACTGGTTGACTGCCGGATTCAGTATAAAAGCCAGAAGTCCTCCGATAATGAAAGGCATCAGAATATTGAAGATGTTCTGAATAGTGACTATAGTCTCCTCCCACGACATGATACATTTAATTATAAGCGTGGATAAAAAAACGACACAGAGAGCGTAGACAGATATAGTAAAATATTTGTTGTTTGCCAGGAAACGCCTGGGAAAGCCGTCATCAGTAACTTCATGTGCATAGGAATCTGTATCCGGGGTCTCTGTGGGGGTATTATCATCTTCAGTGGAGATGCTGCTTACAGCGGTTTCTTTGGCGGCTGCAGTGGTATCACCGGCTTTCTTATGTATTTGTCCGGCCGGATTAGCCGTTCCTTTTCCGGGATTCTTTGTGTTAAAGTTTTTTTTCAACAATTTAGTCATGGTCCTGACCCTTTCAGTTACATATGAAATCTGTAACAAAATCTCTTTTATTTAAATATTAGCCTGAAATGTACGCAAAACGCACTTTTGTTCTTATCCCATTATAAAGGGTAAAGATTCAGGTTTCAAGGCGTTGTATAAAATAATTTCTTATAATTATATAAACTGGGCCAGTAAAAAAATAATAAAAAATGAAAAAAAATTTAAAATAATGCTTGCAATTTAAAAAAGAATATAATATAATAACTCTTGCGTTAAGGAAGAGCCTTAACGGAAAAGCATAAGCGCCTTTAGCTCAGTTGGTAGAGCAGTAGACTCTTAATCTATTTGTCCAGGGTTCGAGTCCCTGAAGGCGCATTTGAAGCACTGTTTTTGCGGTTTAAGCCGTGGGGACGGTGTTTTTTTGCGCGTATTCAGGTTTTTAGGGATTTTGGGAGCACGAAGTGCGGAGAAATCCGCAAAAATCAGGGGGCAAAAGGCTTTAGGATTTACTAACAAAAAGGAAATAAATAAGTAGTAGACACGCCATCCTGGGCGGCCTAACCGGATGGCGGATTGGGATGTAAGCTGTAGAGGATCATACCGCCCTTTTTATCATATTCTGTATCCCAAAGTTCGGAGAGGGACAGATATAGTTCTTTGCCATAGGTTATGGTCCTGACATAGAATCCGCTGCCGGAATCCTCGTAGCCGGCGACCATGAACCAGTGCCAGACAAAATCCCTGAAAGCGCGGTTTTTATGGTTCAGGAGCAGGAAGGGGATGGGAAGGCCTGCATCTAACTGGCGGCGGACAGCTGTCTCGGCGTGCTTTACAGGAAGTTTTCCTGAAAATCCTTCCATTGATATGCAGGAAATTTCTGAATTATCCAGATAACCTCTGAATCCGCCCATGAACAGTTCCAGTGTATCGATTCCCTGGATACGGGGACGCAGATATGGTTTCATCTCCTTGCAAAAACGCAGATAATCCTTTTTATTCAGCTTTTGTACATCAAAAGGATATAAGCCTTTTATGCCTTTGTAGAGGGACAGGTAAATGCAGGTCTCACAGGCTGCGATCGCAGCACATCCGCCTAATTTCATCATGGGGTCAAAAAACCAGTTCTGGCATCCGCCCCGGCACTCTTCGATATTAAAGTAAGGCAGTTCTTTTTTCATTGTAATCCCCCCTTAGATGTGATTATCAAGTTAGTCTGCTTTCTGTGACAGATTATAACATACCTTATTATAATTAACAGCTTTATCTGTTTCATTCATAGTAAATGTGAAACACCGGTTGAAATCTCTTGTGCAGTTGGATAGAATGAGGGGAATGAAGACAATATAAATGCAGGTGAGGTAAAAAATGAAGGAAATTGCGATCATTGATGATGATGTCTATATAGGAAATATGTTAGAGGAACTTCTTCTGCGGGAGGGCTACCGTGTAACACGCGCGTACTCAGGGACAGAGGCGCTTATGCTGCTAAAGAGCAGGAGGCCGGATCTTGTGCTTCTGGATCTGATGCTTCCGGGCCTTGGCGGGGAGGAAGTGCTTCCAAAGATACAGAATATCCCTGTCATTATCCTCAGCGCAAAAACGGATGTCCAGGACAAGGTCAGTATGCTGCTGGGAGGTGCAGCGGACTATATAACTAAGCCGTTTGAAGCAAGGGAGCTGCTGGCCCGCATCACTGTTCAGCTGAGGGGAAGGATTCAGGAAGAAGGACATCAGATCCTGTCATTTGGGGGACTGGACCTGGACACGCAGACCCATGAAGCCGGAAACGGCGAAAAGAAGGTGCGGCTGACTAAGACAGAATATGCTATCTTAAAACTGCTTATGCAGAATCCATCTCAGGTAATCACAAAATCTCAGATATTGGACAGAATAAGTGAAGATACGCCTGACTGTATGGAAAGCTCCCTGAAAGTCCACATCAGTAATCTGAGAAAAAAGCTGCGCCGGCTCGATGAAAAAGAATATATAGAATCAGTCTGGGGAATTGGTTTTAAGATGCTTTAACTATTTCTGTAACTGTTCAGTACCTTCACAGTTACATGCAGAAATCCATTTAAAATCGTTGGAAACGATGGGATTTCTGCACTCTTGAATCATGTTCTCACGTTCTGTGCAGTAAATGCACAGACCTGCTGAATAGTTAACTATTTCTTTACCTTTTCCTTTACCGCTTTCTTGACCTTATAGGGCTATTATTATAAATGTTATAGTTACGCCATATACAAAATAAGGAGGAAATGATATGGAATATGTTCTAAAGGCCAGCCGATTGACAAAAAAATATAAGAATTCAAAAGCTCTGGACGGTCTTACTATGCACGTTGAAAAAGGAGCCATATACGGATTCGTGGGAAAGAACGGAGCGGGAAAAACGACGCTTATCAGGATAATATGCGGGCTGCAGAGGCCTGAGGGCGGAGAATATGAGGTTTATGGGGTTAAAAATTCTGATAAAGAAATTATACAGGCACGGAGAAGGATGGGAGCAGTCATTGAGACGCCTTCTATTTATCTGGAAATGTCAGCAGAAGAAAATATCAGAGAACAATACAGAATACTGGGGCTTCCGTCCTTTGATGGGATAAGTGAACTGCTGGAGCTTGTGGGGCTTGCGGGAACAGGGAATAAAAAGGCAAAAAATTTTTCCCTTGGTATGCGCCAGCGCCTTGGCATTGCTGTAGCCCTGGCAGGCTCACCTGACTTTCTGGTGCTGGATGAGCCGGCGAACGGTCTGGACCCTCAGGGGATTATAGAGATACGGGAGCTGATACTGAGGCTGAACAGGGAGTATCAGATAACTGTGCTTATCTCCAGCCATATTCTGGATGAGCTTTCACGTCTGGCTACCCACTACGGCTTTATAGAAAATGGACGCATCATAAAGGAAATCAGTGCAAAAGAGCTGGAGGCGGTCTGCAGGAAATGCATGCGTGCAGAGGTGACGAGCACTGTTGTGCTGTCCCGCGTCCTGGAACGTCTTGGAATGGAGTATACAGTTGTCTCTGACACTCAGGCGGATATATATGGAAAGGTCAGCATCACAGACCTGGCGCTGGAGCTGTCCAAAGAAGGATGTGAGGTCAGGTCGGTCCATGAGCGAGATGAAAGCCTGGAGAGCTACTATGTAAGTCTGATGGGAGGTGGCAGAGATGAGTAAACTTCTGAATGCCAACTTTGCAAGGCTCAAAAAGGAGAAAGTATTCTGGATAACAGTTGTGTTTATGGTAATATATGCAGCAGGAGTGTGTATTTGGGCTTACTCAAGAGGCAGCGGCATCAAGTTTGACGGACTTTTCCTGTACGTATACGGGCTCGGCGGGCAGGCAGCTGTGCCGGGTATCGTCATGGCGGTCTTATGCAGCATGTTTATCGGCACAGAATACAGTGACGGGACAGTCAGAAATAAACTCGTAGTAGGGAGGACGCGTTTCGAGATATACGCTTCCAATTTTATTACATGCGCAGCAGCGGGTATTTTTCTGAATGTAGTCTGTACAGCAAGCATATGCGCAGTTGGGATCCCCTTATTCGGAGGATTTGCAATGCCTGCAGGAATGCTCATCCAGATCATCATCACGGGAGTGCTTATAATGGTATCGTATGCAGCGCTGTTTAATATGCTCGCCATGCTTCTGACTAACAAGACGTCATCCTCTGTGCTCAGCCTTATCCTGGCAATTGCGGTAATGTTTGCTGCCGCCTACATGATAGCAAGGCTGGCGGAGCCTGAGATCACGGATTTATACAGTCTGGTGGACGGACAGTTTACAGTGGAGACAGGGCCAAATCCATTCTATATCGGTGGAATGGCCAGGGTTATCTGCCAGGTTTTTGTAAATCTTTTCCCGTCCGGACAGAGCCTTCAGCTTTCAAGCGAATATGCAGAGCTGAACTGGACACTTCCTCTATACTCTGCCGGAGTGATCATTGCTGCCAATGCAGCGGGGCTGTCTGGATTTATCAGGAAAGACCTTAAGTAATACTGTAAGTTAAAAAGCAGTGCGGCATATGTCTGGCCGCGCACTGCGGCTTGTAAGGGAGGATTTTATGGAGATTTACCTGGGTATACTGTGTACCGTCCTGCTGGCAGCTGTTTTTGGCCTTTTGGTCCGGCTGTATCTGATACGCAGGTCAGTGCGGGAGATAGGCGATAGTTTTGCCGACAGGCTGAAGACAGATACAAATACGCTTATCGATGTATCATGTAATGATAAGACTATAAAATACCTGGCTTCCTTAATCAATGAGCAGCTGAAAACTCTGCGCAGACAGAGCCACAGGTATATCCAGGGGGATAATGAATTGAAGGAAGCAGTTACAAATATTTCACATGATCTGAGGACTCCGCTGACGGCTATCTGCGGTTATCTGGATATGCTTGAGGGAGAGGAAATGACTGAGAATGCCCGGAGATATCTTCTGATCATCAGAAACAGAGCTTCTGCATTAAAACAGCTGACAGAGGAATTGTTTCAGTACTCCATTATAATTTCATCAGGAGAGGAACAGGAGAAGGAGGATATCGTAGTAAATTCTCTGCTGGAGGAAAGTGTCGCAGCCTGTTATGCAGTTTTGAAGGAAAAAGGGATCATCCCCCTGATTACCATGACTGAGGAAAAGGTCAGGCGCTGCCTTAATAAAAATACAGTATCCCGGATATTTGGAAATATCATCAGCAATGCGGTAAAGTACAGCGACGGTGACCTGAGTATTGTCCTGGATAAGGATGGGACAGTGGTATTTTCCAACAGGGCCAAAGGGCTTGACCAGATTGCAGTAGGCAGGCTGTTTGACCGTTTCTTTACAGTAGAGACGGGGCGCGGATCCACAGGACTTGGCCTGTCTATCGCCAGGTCACTGACAGAACAGGCCGGGGGAAGCATACATGCCGACTATAAGAAGGAGACGCTGTATATTACAGTTCAGCTGTAAAAGGAATATAATGTAAATAGACTGTAGAAAGGAAAAGGGGCTAAGATGACAGCAGCGAATGATATAAATCTAAGAGAAGAGAAAGCTGAAGATTACAGGAAGGTTGAGGAAGTGACAAGAGAGGCCTTCTGGAATCATTATTCTGAAGGATGTGATGAGCATTATCTTGTGCATGTCATGAGAGGATCTGCCAGTTTTGTTAAGGAATTGGCAATTGTGGCAGAGGCAGAGGGTAAGATAGTGGGGAATATCATGTATACAAGGGCAAAGATACTGGGAAATGACGGAAATGTGTATCCGGTTCTCTGTTTTGGGCCGGTTTCCGTCCTCCCGTCCTGTCAGGGGAAGGGTATCGGTACTATGTTGATTGAACACTCCTGCAGCAAAGCGCGCAAATTAGGCTACAAGGCTGTGCTGATTTACGGGGATCCGGAATTTTACAAAAGGGCGGGTTTTGTTCCGGCCGAGAGGTTTGGAATCTGTACTCCGGATGGCATGTATGCGGCAGCTCTCCAGGCAAGAGAGCTGGTGAAAGGAGCGCTTGAAGGATGTGCGGGCAGCTTTGCCGAAGATTCTGTCTTTGAAATAGATGAAAAAGATTCCGCAGAATTTGATAAAAGCTTTCCTCACAGGGAAAAAATGTCAGGCTTGCCTTCTCAGAAGCGCTTCCGGGAGGTGGCGGCAATGAGACGTCCAAGGGAGGCATAGCAGTCAGCAGTCTACGCGGTCCCGCGTTTGATAAGGCTGACCGGGAACATGACAGACTGCGGCAGCATGGTTCTCCCGCCAGAGGCAGGTCCATGAGCGCTCCTTGAAGCTTTGGCGGTGTCTGCAGCATTTAAAGCGTCTGTGATATAATCTACTGCCGCACTGCAGATTTCCTTAACAGGCTGATGGATGGTGGTGAGGGGAGGCGTGCATAGAGCCGCAAGGTCTGTGTCATCGTATCCAATTACTTTTACATCCTCCGGCACGCGTTTTCCCTGTGCGGACAGATACTGGACAAGCTGTGCAGCCATGATATCATTGGAAGTGAATACGCCGTCAATGCCGGGATGATCATAAAAAAGCTCTTCAATCATTGCTTCATAGTGCATGGAGATAAAAGACTCTTCAGAAGCATCTATAAAAAGCGGGGATTCCATCCCTGCTTTTTCGCATGTATCCCTGAATCCCAGGAAACGCTTGTTGGCATCCATATCCAGTCCGGCGCTTCCGCTAAGATATACTAAACTTGTGCATCCACAGCCCAGGAGATGTTCAGCTGCCAGTTCTCCCCCGTGGTAATTGTCAGAACAGATAGAGGGGATGTCAGGGGATATGATTCTGTCTATAGTAACGACCGGGGCATCAAAGCTGAGATAATCCCGGAGGTTCTGGGTATGGCTGGCGATAATGACTCCCGCTACTTTGTTCGCCTTGAGCATTCCGAAATATTCCAGTTCTTTTTCAAGCTGCAGGTTGGATACACAGAGCAGCAGCTTGTAGCCGTTTGCCACCACAGCCTGTTCCGTGTACTCTATCACCTGGGAAAAAAAGAAATTTTTAGCAGAGGGAACGATCAGGCCTATAAAATTGCTTCTTTTTTTAGTCAGGGACTGCGCAAGTTCATTTGGCTGGTAATCCAGTTCCTTCATGGCATCCATGATCTTTTTTCGTGTCTTTTCGCTTATGTTCACGCGGTTATTCAGCATTCTGGAGACCGTTGTCACAGTCACGCCTGCTTTCTGCGCCACATCTTTTAAAGTTGCCATTAATATTTAAATCCCCCTTGCCATGTGCATAGTAATAGTAAAGTTACTGTTCACTCCGGCCAGTAACATATTAAATTCTATTGTATGCGAAATGCTGGAAATGTCAATGATTCTTGGAAAAGAGTGCTTTGTGTGGTAACAGTTCAGCCTTCCACTGTTCCGCGAGGTGTTTTCGTGCGTATTTGCACGAAAATCCCGAGAGCTGCAGCGCGAAACGGCGGTTTTTGCCGTTTCTGTGCAACGCGGAGCGTGTTACTGTTCACGGAGTGAACAGTAACCTTTGTGCATAATGCATAAGAAAACAGTTAAAAGTTTGGAAGCAAAACAGGTAAAAACAAAATGTCAACCGATTGACATTTTGCAAAAACCTATTATAATAAAGCTATACAGTAGCAGCGGCAGGAAGCCAAAATGATAAAGGAGAATCCAAAATGAAAAAACCAGAAAATAAGATCATGTTAATTACTTACCCGGACAGCATGGGTAATAATCTGAAAGATTTGGACAGGATACTGGATAAATATTTTGAAGGTGCAGTTGACGGTGTACACATCCTCCCCTTCTTTCCATCCTCAGGGGACAGAGGCTTTGCTCCGAAAAATTACTACGAAGTAGATAAGGCTTTCGGGGACTGGAATGATATAGAGGGGTTGGGAGAAAAATATTATCTCATGTGCGACTACATGATTAACCACATTTCAGCCCAGAGTGAGTATTATAAGGATTTTCTGGAAAAGAAGGATGCTTCCGAGTATAAGGATCTCTTTATAAGATATAAAGATTTCTGGCCGGGCGGAGAACCCACACAGGGGCAGGTGGATATTATCTATAAAAGGAAGCCGAGAGCCCCATATGTGGATGCTGAATTTGCGGACGGCACAACGGAAAAGATATGGTGTACTTTTGACAAAGAGCAGATAGATATCAACTGCAAGTCGGCGGCAGGACAGGAATTTATCAGAAAGAATCTGGAAGGACTCTGCAGGCATGGGATCTCAGTGGTACGGCTGGATGCATTTGCCTATGCCACAAAAAAAGCCGGCACTACCTGTTTTTTTGTGGAGCCTGACGTGTGGGAGTTCCTGGGAGACTGCCGCAGGATCGCGGATGAATATGGGGTGACTATCCTGCCTGAGATCCATGAGCATTATACCATGCATAAGAAGATCGAAAATGGAGGGTACTGCACATACGACTTTGCTCTGCCTATGCTTCTCATTAATGCACTTTACTATGGCCAGGCAAAATACCTGAAGCACTGGCTGGAGATCTGCCCCCGAAACCAGTATACTACCCTTGATACCCACGACGGGATAGGAGTGGTAGATGTGAAGGATCTGCTCCCCGATGAAGAGATTGACAGGACTAAAGAGGACATTTTTAAATACGGGGCTAATGTTAAGAAGATCTATAACACAGCCGCTTATAATAATCTGGACATCTATCAGGTAAACTGTACTTACTATTCAGCTCTGGGAGAAAATGATACGGATTATCTGATTGCCCGTGCAGTACAGTTTTTTGCTCCCGGTACGCCTCAGGTGTATTATGTGGGAATGCTGGCAGGAAAAAATGACATCAAGCTGCTGGAAGAAACGAAGGAAGGACGCAATATTAACCGTCACTACTATTCGGAAGAAGAGATCGCACAGGAGGTCAGGCGGCCTGTAGTTGAAAAACTTTTAGAACTTATGAGGTTCAGGAATACACATCCGGCATTTAACGGAGATTTTTCTGTATCAGGTGATGACACAGGGCTGGAGATACTCAGAAGCAACGAAGGCCAGTGGGCGAAGCTGAATGTGGACTTCGAAAAGAAAGAATATACTATCACATACACGGATGAGGGCGGGAAGGTCTGCAGATTATAACAGAGAGCCATGAGTAAAATAAAAGCCAGAAGCTTTGCCCTGTAAAGAGGGCGGCTTCTGGCTTTTTGGGTTAAGATATAAACTGGTAAACACCAATATGTAAGGGAACGAGTCCTTTCTAAACATAATATGGGTTGGGTTTAAGCAGAAGAACTACAAGATCTACCATCCAGCCTATTCCAAACAGACCAATGGTGAAGAAGTAAATAAATCCCATACCTATTTTTCCTTCATAAAATTTGTGCCCGCAGATTGTAAAGAAACAGAGAAGAAGAGAAACCCACTTGTTTTTTGGTCTTCCATATACACGGTCAGAATCGACGGAAGCATAAGCGGCAGCTGAAGAAGAAGCCACATTATTATTATTGTTGTTGATAACAATATTTCTGTCATTATTATTTAGTTCTTCAACCTGTTTTCCGCATTTTGGACATATTATGCAGTCCATATCAATTAATCCACCGCAGAATTTACAATATTTTTTTTGGTTGAATGGGGTTCCGCAGTTGGGACAGCTTGGTGCTTTGTCCGATATTTCTTTTCCACACTCGGGACATTGGATTAACGCCATAACTCTTTCCTTCCTTCTTATGTTTTTAACAAAGGTCTCTTGCCTGTTGTTTTAAATTCTCTTTCCGGTATAAAACAGTTTGATTTACAGAAAAATTTAGCATCCGGAAACAATCCCGAATGCCTGATATTCAATTCCCTCCCAAAGATGGGAAAATTATGGAGTGGAGACAAGGGGGCTCGAACCCCTGACCTCTCGCGTGTGAGGCGAACGCTCTCCCGGCTGAGCTATACCTCCATGTGACTATTATAACACTAAATAGTAAAAATGGAAATATTTTTTTAAAATATAAAAAGGTCTTTTCTCAAATGCGAAAAAATGGTATTATATATCCATATATGGTTAGACAGAGTGGGTGCACTCAGCACCGGGAGCTTGTAAAAAGCAAGGAGAAAATCGAGGCTTAGATATTATGAAGAGAAATAAAAAAAGTAAGATCCAATATGCCGGGAAACTGAAAGCATATCTGCAGTGGCCGATCGCAATCGTGATACTTGTGCTTATCATGAATGTTTCCGTCTATTACTTTAATGTGAAAGCCGGACTGACGGTGTCAGCCTTTTGTGTGATACTGGTCATACTGTTGTTTATGATCATGTTCTATTATAAGCCCAGGCTTATGGATGAGATGATTTCTTTTGCCACACAGTACGGACAGATACAGAAGACGCTGCTCTATGAGCTGGAGATACCGTATGCCCTTCTGGACTTTGACGGACGGATTATCTGGATGAATGAGAAATTCTGTGAGATCGTGGGCAAAGACCAGAAATACAGGAAGAATATCCTGAATCTGTTTACAGAACTGAACCAGAATGTACTCCCAAAGGATAAAGAGGAGAATTCTGTGGAGGTACACGGGGGAGAGCGGTATTATACTGCGAAGATGAAGAAGGTGTCCATTGACAGCCTTGCGGAGGCAGTTACTATAATGGATGTACCCCAGGACCGTAATTATATGATAGCGCTGTATCTGTTTGACAATACAGAGCTGAAGAATTACATCAAGGCGAATGAAGAGCAGAAGCTTGTAGCCGGACTAATCTATCTGGATAATTATGATGAGGCGCTGGAGAGCGTAGAGGAAGTGAGACGGTCGCTTCTAGTGGCGCTGATTGACAGAAAGATCAATAAGTATATTTCTAATATTGACGGTATTGTCAAAAAGATTGAGAAGGACAAGTACTTTATTGTACTCAAACAGAAGTCTCTGGATATACTGACACAGAACAGGTTCTCCCTTCTGGAGGAAGTCAAGACAGTAAATATCGGCAATGAGATGAGTGTGACGCTGAGTATCGGGATCGGCATGAACGGTTGCGGCTATGTCCAGAATTATGATTTTTCCAGGATAGCCATAGAGCTGGCACTGGGACGCGGCGGGGACCAGGCAGTTGTCAAGGACAATGATAAGATATCATATTACGGGGGCAAGTCCCAGCAGATGGAGAAGAGCACCCGTGTGAAAGCGCGCGTGAAGGCACATGCGCTGAGAGAGTTTATGGGGACTAAGGATGATGTGGTGGTCATGGGACATAAGATCACAGACATTGATTCATTCGGCGCTGCCATCGGGATCTACCGTGCAGCCATGATGATGAACAAGAAAGCCCACATCGTCATACAGGAGATCAATGGCTCTATCAGGCCGTGGATAAATATGTTCCTCAACAATAAGGATTATCCGGAGGATATGTTTGTAACCCATGAACAGGCAAGAGAGATCGTGGACAGCAACACTGTTGTCGTAGTGGTGGATACGAACAGGCCAAGTATGGCAGAGTGCGCTGAGATTCTGGACCAGACTAAGACGATCGTGGTCCTTGACCATCACAGGCAGAGCAGTGAAGTTATCAAAAATGCCGTACTGTCTTATATAGAGCCGTTTGCATCATCAGCCTGTGAGATGGTGGCTGAGATCCTTCAGTATTTTGCTGACGGGATAAAGCTGAAGAGCCAGGAGGCTGACTGTATCTATGCAGGTATTATTATTGATACAAATAATTTCGTGGCCAAGACAGGCGTGCGTACCTTTGAAGCGGCTGCTTTCCTTCGCAGATGCGGAGCGGACGTGACAAGAGTTCGCAAGATGTTAAGAAATGACATGCCGTCCTACAAGGCCAGGGCAGAAGCAGTGCGCCATGCCGAGGTATTCCTGGACAGCTACGCTATCAGCGCCTGCCCCAGCAAGGATCTGGAGAGCCCTACTGTAGTCGGGGCGCAGGCTGCCAACGAGCTTTTGAACATTATAGGTGTAAAAGCCTCCTTTGTGATTACAGAGTACAACAGGAGGATATATGTAAGCGCCAGGTCTATTGATGAAGTGAATGTACAGATCATCATGGAGCGCCTGGGGGGAGGCGGCCATATGAATATAGCCGGCGCCCAGATGGATGGAATATCCGTGGAAGAGGCAAAAAAGAAATTAAAAGATATAATTATTAAAATGACAGAAGAAGGAGCGATTTAACAATGAAAGTAATTTTAATAGAAGATGTAAAGAGCCTTGGCAAGAAGGGCGATACAGTCAATGTCAGCGACGGCTACGCAAGGAATATGCTTTTTCCAAAGAAGCTGGGGATAGAGGCAACGCCGAAGAATATTAATGACCTGAAGCTTCAGAAAGCACATGAAGAGAAGGTTGCCCAGGAACAGCTGGAGGAGGCCAGGGCCTTTGCAAAAGAGCTGGAGTCAAAGGAAGTGACGGTTTCTGTGAAAATGGGAGAGGGCGGAAGAGTGTTTGGCTCCGTGTCAACAAAAGAGGTGGCCGAGGCTGCAAAGTCACAGCTGGGTTATGAGATTGACAAGAAAAAGATGCAGCTGTCCAGTCCGATCAAATCTGTGGGCACTACTCTTGTGCCGGTTAAGATCCATCCAAAGGTGACGGCACAGCTGAAGGTAATTGTAAGAGAGGCATAGGAGGAGTCACAGATGGAGGAAGAACTCATAAAACGAGTATTGCCTCACAGTGTTGAAGCTGAACAGTCCGTAATCGGTTCTATGATCATGGACAGGGAAGCTATACTGACAGCTTCTGAAATTATTTCAGGGGAAGACTTCTACCAGCATCAGTACGGAATCGTCTTTCTGGCTATGAAGGAGCTCTACGATGAGGGAAAGCCGGTGGATCTGATAACACTTCAGGACCGGCTGAAGGAAAAGGATGTTCCGCCAGAGATCAGCAGCCTGGAATTTGTCAGGGATCTTCTTGCCAACGTACCCACATCAGCGAATGTGAAGTATTATGCGGAGATCGTAAAAGAAAAATCCATGTTAAGGAAGCTTATCAAGGTTAATGAAGAGATTGCCAATACATGTTATCTGGGCAAGGAACGTGTAGAGGACATCATGGAGGATACAGAAAAAAAGATATTTGACCTGGTACAGCGAAGGGGCGGCGGAGATTTCGTGCCAATCAAGCAGGTCGTGTTAAATGCCCTGGATAAGATAGAGGCCGCTTCAAAGACAAAGGGGAGCGTTACGGGCATCCCTACAGGTTTTATTGATCTGGACTACAAGACATCGGGATTCCAGCCGTCAGACCTGATCCTGATAGCTGCCCGCCCTTCCATGGGAAAGACAGCTTTTGTTCTGAATGTGGCTCAGCATATGGCCTTTAAGGTGAACAAAACAGTTGCCGTATTCAGCCTGGAAATGTCAAAGGAACAGCTTGTAAACAGGCTTCTGTCCCTGGAGTCCAGGGTGGATTCCCAGTCCATCAGGACAGGAAACCTGACAGATGATGACTGGGGAAAGCTGATAGAAGGCGCCGGGATCATCGGAAAATCAAATCTGATCATAGATGACATGCCCGGTATTTCCATAGCGGATCTGCGTTCTAAATGCAGGAAATACAAGATGGAGATGGATCTGGGGATCATTATCATTGACTACCTGCAGCTGATGACTGGAAGTAAGAAATCAGAATCCAGGCAGCAGGAGATATCAGAGATCTCCCGTTCCTTAAAAGAGATCGCCAGGGAGCTGAATGTGCCTGTGGTGGCTCTGTCCCAGTTAAGCCGTGCGGTTGAAAGCCGTCCTGACAAGCGGCCTATGCTGTCGGACCTGAGGGAATCTGGGGCTATTGAGCAGGATGCCGACGTAGTAATGTTCATATACAGGGATGACTATTATAATAAAGACACAGATAAGAAAAATATTGCTGAGATCATCATTGCAAAGCAGAGGAATGGCCCGATTGGTACGGTAGAGCTGGTATGGCTGCCAAACTATACAAAGTTTGCAAATATGCAGCGTGAATAAACAGATAACGAATTAGAGCAGATAATGTAAAAAACAGTCCTGTTTTCAGAAAAAGGGCTGTTTTTTGTTGCTATTTGCGAAATATTAGAGTAGGCATGTTTTGGCAGATGTGGTATGATATTAGGGATTAAGGAGGGGTAGAAATGGATGAAGTCCGTTATATGATTTCAGATGCCTCCAGAATCGTTCAGGTAGAAGCTCATGTGCTCAGATACTGGGAAGAAGAACTGAACCTGAACGTAGGGAGGACTGAGCTTGGCCATCGTTACTACACCGAGAAGAATATCCATGAATTCATGAATATTAAAGAACTAAAGGAAAGAGGGCTGCAGCTGAAAGCTATAAAGGTGCTGCTGCCGGAATTGGATAAGAAAGAACATAAAAGCCTGGAGGATGCCTATGAGAGCTATGCAGTCCGGGGAGCGGACGAAGACGGCGGGAGAGCTGACGAACAGTACATTAATACGGAGTGTTGCATGCCGGAAAAAGAGGATGAGACAGTTCAGGAGGCAGAGACAGATCCAGGGGAAGAATCAAACGGACAGGACCCGGAACAGGAGGCCTGGGGCAGGGAAGAACCTGAGCCGGCACTGCAGAAGAGTGATGGGACATCGCTGGCGGAGCTGGATGCCCAGACGCAAAAACTGTGGCAGTTTGAACACATAGCTGTTAATGCCTTTAAACAGGCATTAAAGGAGAATAATAAGGCTTTAGAAGCAGACATAAGTGATGCTATCGTCCGTGAAATGGACATCCTTATGAAGCTGAGAGAAGAGAGGGAAGAGGAGCGGTACAGAAGGCTGGATGAGTCTATACGCGCCCATCAGAGCTTAAGCCCCCATAAAATGACTGCCGCCGCCAAAGAAAAAAGGACAGGCGGATTTAGGTGGTTTAAAAGACATTAAAGAAAATAGCGGCAAGCAGGGTGAAAATGATCAGCCTGCTTCCGCTATTTTTGCTGTACGTTCTTTACAGCCAGGATTTCAGGTATTCTTCCACAGAGCTGCTCATTTCTCTGGAAAAATCAGAATTATATTTGCGCTGGCAGAAGGCCCGGCACCAGTCCTCGTAGCTTTTCTGACCGAAACGCCCTTTAAAAGTATTGTAAAGCTCCTCACCGTGAAGAGAATGATATGTATTTTCGTGGACGATGGAGGAGAGGGGACAGCGTTCTGGTTTGGGCCTCTCCATCTGCTGTGCAGTAGGGTAGCCAAAGACTGCCATAGCTGCGGGGAAGACATAATCAGGCAGAGCCAAAAGTTCTCTGTGGACCCGGCACTGTTCCATGATATCACCAATATAGCAGGAGCCAATGCCAAGGCTCCAGGCTGCTGTCACAGCATTTTGTGCTGCTATCAGGGCATCATCAACAGCCAGAAGCAGGTCGCCGGGGGCAGGCTTTCTGGGGGAGGCGCCAGTCTCCAGGAAAGCATCATACCATTTCTGGAAATCAGCGCAGAAGATAAGTACAAGCGGCGCCTTTGCGATAAAGGGCTGATTGTCACAGGTGACGGCCAGCCTGTCCTTAAGCTCCTGGTCTGTAATATCCAGGATAGTGTAGAGCTGCTGATTGCCTGCTGTGGGGGCCTGTGCAGCAGCGTGCAGGATGAGGAGCTTGTCCTCTGCCGGGATCGGCCTGTCTTCAAATGAACGCACAGATTTGCGGCTGAAGAGGGATTGAATTACTTCATTCATGGTTTATCTCCTTTTGGATGTTAAAGAAAAAATGTGCTCTTCATGTACTATGGAACAAAAAAAGATCCTGCCTCCGGAT
Organism: Murimonas intestini; assembly: GCF_024622195.1. NCBI lineage: Bacteria > Bacillati > Bacillota > Clostridia > Lachnospirales > Lachnospiraceae > Murimonas > Murimonas intestini. Next base: position 73,609 of record NZ_JANKBI010000018.1, on the reverse strand, counting down.
TCCGGGGAACCCTGCGGCAAGACCTTTATCAGTCCTTATTATTCGCCTGCTACAATAGCACCGTTTGGACATTCAGCTTCGCATGATCCACAGTCAAGGCAAGCATCTGCATCGATAACATATTTGTCATCTCCTGCGCTGATTGCTTCTGCCGGACATACAGCTTCGCATGATCCACATGATACACATTCGTCTGTAATTACATATGCCATAATTCTTATCCTCCTTATAAAATACAGTTTCAGACATCTTGTCTGTCTTCAATTCATTTTAATACATCTATATCAATTATACAAGTGAAATATTTGTTAAAAAGCTGTAATATTTCGGTTGCTTTTCTAAATATTTTCATGGAAATTTATGGAGTCCCAACAGGTTTGCTGATATCTCTGCGCCGTCTGCGGATTCCCTCCATGATAAGTTTTCTCGCTTCAAGTGCGGCTTCTTTTGTACAGTCAGGAAGATCTCCCAGAGGATAATCCATGCCGAGTTTTTCATACTTGGCCTTACCCATAGTATGATATGGAAGGACATCCAGCGCCTTTACATTTTTAAGGCCGCCGATAAAGTATCCCAGTTTGTCCAGATATTTTGGATCATCTGTGATGCCGGGAACTATGACATGGCGGATCCATACGGGGATCCCCCTCTTTTCCAGATATTCTGCAAATGCCAGAATACGGCTGTTGTCCTGACTTGTCAGCTCTTTATGTTTTTCGGGATCGATGTGCTTAATATCAAGCATCACCAGATCAGTCACCTGCATCAGTTCATCCATTTTTTTCAGGCAGGCCTCACTCCCGGGAATGAAGGTAATGCCTGAAGTGTCGATGCACGTGTGGATATCCAGTTTCTTTGCCTTTTTGAACAGATCCAGCACAAAATCTATCTGGAGAAGAGGTTCACCGCCTGTAACGGTAAGACCGCCTTTCTGATAAAAGGCCTTATTTTTCATATAGTGCCCAAGGATCTCTTCCGAATCCGTTAAGGTTCCGGTACGAGGCTCCCAGGTGTCAGGATTGTGGCAGTAGAGACACCGCATTGGGCATCCCTGCATAAACACCACATACCTGACGCCAGGTCCGTCTACGGTTCCGAAGCTTTCCTGGGAGTGTACATAGCCTTCCATATTACATTGCGCCGTGGAAAGTCCTTGAAATAACCTCGTCCTGCTGCTCTTTTGTTAATTTATTAAAGTTTACCGCGTATCCGGAAACACGGATTGTCAGCTGAGGATATTTCTCAGGATGTGCCTGAGCGTCTAAAAGAGTCTCTTTTGTAAATACATTTACGTTTAAGTGGTGACCGCCTTTTTCTACATAGCCGTCTAATAATGACACCAGGTTATCGATCTGTGCGTTGTTTGCTTCCATGTTCAAATCCTCCTTATTATACTTTACAGTTTTATCTTATCAATTTACGGGCCGGCTGTCTATAGCAGTTTATGACAATTTCCCGGATGGAATGTCCTGCTATTCGATTGTTCCTTCACAGCATCCTAAATCAAGCTCTACTTCCAGTTCGCCTGCAAAGATCTTATCATCCTTGCCAAGTGCACCGGGAATGATGGAGAAGGTATTGGAGATACCGTCCTGTGCATCCCTGAATGGCAGCTTGGATACAGATGCCAGAGAAGCAACAGCTCCGTGGGAGTCGCGGCCGTGCATTGGGTTAGCTCCCGGTGCAAATGGTTCACCGGCTTTTCTTCCGTCAGGAGTAGCGCCTGTATTCTTTCCGTAAACCACATTAGATGTGATGGTAAGGATTGAAGTTGTAGGTCTTCCGCCGCGGTAAGTGTGATTGCCCTTGATATATCCCATAAAGGTGTGTACGATCTCAGCAGCAATCTCATCAACACGGTCATCATCGTTTCCGTATTTCGGGAAATCACCTTCCACTTCGTAATCTACAACAATACCGTTCTCGTCACGGATCGCTTTTACCTTAGCGTATTTAATGGCAGACAGTGAGTCAGCTACTACGGAAAGACCGGCGATACCTGTGGCAAACCAGCGTGTCACTTCCTTATCATGGAGAGACATCTGCAGTTTTTCATAGCAGTATTTGTCGTGCATGTAGTGGATGATGTTCAGTGTGTTGACATACACTCTTGCAAGCCATTTCATCATATCCTTATAGTGATCCATCACATCATCATAATCCAGGTATTCAGAAGTGATCGGACGGAACTTAGGTCCTACCTGCTTCTTGGAGATTTCATCCACACCGCCGTTGATAGAGTACAGAAGGCATTTAGCCAGGTTTGCACGTGCCCCGAAGAACTGCATCTCTTTACCAACACGCATAGAAGATACGCAGCAGGCGATAGCATAGTCATCTCCGTGAGTTACACGCATGAGGTCATCATTCTCATACTGGATAGATGATGTTTTGATTGACATAGCTGCACAGAACCTCTTAAAGTTCTCCGGAAGCTTTGTGGACCAGAGCACTGTCAGGTTCGGTTCCGGAGCCGGTCCCAGGTTCTCAAGTGTATGCAGATAACGGAAGGACATCTTTGTGACCATTGGGCGTCCGTCGATGCCGACACCTCCGATGGACTCTGTTACCCATGTGGGGTCTCCTGAGAACAGGTCATTGTATTCAGGTGTACGTGCGAATTTAACAAGACGCAGCTTCATGATAAAGTGGTCTACGAACTCCTGAAGCTGTTCCTCTGTGAATGTTCCGTTCTCCAGGTCACGCTGTGCGTAGATATCCAGGAAGGTGGAAGTACGTCCCAGGGACATAGCAGCGCCGTTCTGTTCTTTTACAGCAGCAAGGTAACCGAAGTAGAGAGCCTGGATAGCTTCCTGTGTGTTAGAAGCCGGCTTGGAGATATCACAGCCGTAGATCTCGCCCAGTTTCTTTAATTCTTCCAGAGCACGGATCTGTTCGGACAGTTCTTCGCGGTTGCGGATTACATCAGAGTACATAATAGTACGTGTTCCGTCTTTCTGCTCCTTCTTGTCCTCGATCAGGCGGTCAACACCATAGAGGGCTACACGGCGGTAGTCGCCGATGATACGTCCCCTTCCGTAAGCGTCAGGAAGGCCTGTAATGATATGGCTGGAGCGGCAGGCACGCATTTCCGGTGTATATGCATCAAACACACCTGCATTATGTGTCTTTCTGTGTTTTTCAAAGAATTCTACGATTTCCGGATCTACTTCATATCCGTTGTCCTTGCAGGCTTTTACTGCCATACGGATACCGCCGTAAGGCTGAAGTGAACGCTTGAAAGGTTTGTCAGTCTGGAAACCGACAATTTTTTCTTTAGATTTATCAAGATATCCAGGGCCGTGTGAAGTGATGGTGGAGATGATCTTAGTATCCATATCCAGTACTCCGCCGGCTTCCTGCTCTTTACGGGTCAGGTCCATAACCTGTGCCCACAGGGCCTGAGTATCTTCTGTTGCACCAACTAAGAAGGAATCATCTCCTTCATAAACGGTGTAGTTTTTCTGAATAAAGTCGCGGACGTTAATTTCTTTTACCCATACGCCCTTGGTGAAGCCTTTCCACTCTTCTCTCATTACAATAACCTCCTAAGGAATGCTTGTGATTAGTTGTACCCATAAAAAGATAAAATATTAATTAGGTCAGCCCTGTTAAATATTTATCATATTCATATAGTACTATGTACATTGTATACAAGTCAATAGCTAAATCTGTTTTTTTTTAAGTACAGTGTCGAAAATGATAATAATAATTAATAATAAGGAAATAATGTACGATACAGGTAAAAAAAGGATGGTTTTCCAAACGCTCAAAGTATCAAATACTGGCGGAAAAGTAGGAATAATGCCTTGCATCAGGATAAGAAAAGTATTATAATAGGAACCATCTCGAAAAGAAGGAGGGATTTTAGCATGAAAGTAACAAAGGATATGTTAATTGGGGAAATTCTGAATATGGATCCAGACATGGCGGCAATTCTTGTGGCAGGCGGAATGCACTGCGTAGGATGCCCGAGCGCACAGATGGAATCTCTGGAAGAAGCTGCTATGGTTCATGGTATAGAGCCGGATGTATTGGTTGCGAGAGTGAATGCATTTCTGGAAACAAAAGAAGCTTAATAAAATTAAGTAAGTCCCGGTCTGAAGGGGCTGTGTTATATGATGCCGCCCGGGGCAAAAGAAAGCTGCCGTACAGTCCACAGACTGGAATGGCAGCTTATTTTTTAGGTAAGGGGGCAGACTGATATGGTCACCATTAAAGAACTAGCTAATATTCTGGGAATCAGCACGACAACAGTTTCTAATGTCATCCACGGCAAGACGAGCGAGGTGTCGCTTGCTACAGTGGAAAAGGTACAGAAACTTTTAGAGGAATATGATTATACCCCGAATATAAATGCCAGGAACCTGGCCCAGAACAGGTCTAAAATCATAGGTATGGCCCTGTTCAGCAATGAGGATAAATATAAGAATATAGTTGCCGACCCGTTTTTTGGCAGTCTTGTCGGGGCAATCGAAAAGGAAGTCAGAAAAAATAATTATTTCTTTATGCTGTACGTATCTGATGATATAAGCGAGATCATCAGATACGTGTCCAGCTGGAATGTGGACGGCCTGATTACTGTAGGAATGAACAGGGATGAGTACCTGAAAATAAGAGGCAGGTATAAAAAGCCCATTGTTCTGATAGACAGCTATGCCCCCAAGGATATCATGGACTATGTGAACGTGGGGCTGGACGATGAGGGCGGCGGCTATATAATGACAAAATACCTGATAGAAAACGGTCACAGGGAGATTGCCTTTATATGTGATAACCTGGAGGGCGTGGACTATATGCGCTACAGGGGATTTAAAAAGGCAGTGGGAGAAGCAGGGATCGTCTTTGATAAAAAGAACCTGATCATAATTTCACCTGTGGAAGGGGAAACTGCTGTCAGCATGAGCGAAGTATATGAAGCTGCCCAGAGGGTGACGGCAATGTTCTGCTGTTCAGATAATTACGCACTGCAGGTCACCAATGAACTTTTTGCCCGGGGGATGGATGTCCCCGGCGATGTGTCAATAGCAGGATTTGATGACAATATATTTGCAAAGGTATGCCGGCCGGCACTTACCACTGTGTATCAGGATGTTGACAGAAAGGGCACAGTGGCTGTAGAAAAGCTCATGGCGATGCTGCGTGGCGAGGAAAATCCGAAGGACGAGATACTGCCTGTAAAGATCGTGGTAAGAGACAGTGTCCGAAAGCTGTAAAAGTACAGGAAAAGGAAGAAAAAGCTTCTAAAAAGCAGATAAATCGATGTTGGTTTATCTGCTTTTTTATATTTTGCACAAAAATGACAGTGCTGGATTGTGAAAATATGTCAAAGGTCTATTGTACAAAAGTTATAAAAATGTAGCTTATGCGCATAAGTTATTGACTTATGCGCATAAGGTGATTAAAATCAAAGATGTAAATAAAACTTATGCGCAAAAGCAAACAGGGCAGCGCAGAATATAGTAAGAATAAAAATATGAGGTGAACAGCATGAAAAAGAAATTATTATCAGCGGTGTTGGCAGGAGTTATGGTAATGGGGACTTTGGCAGGATGTGGAAGCAGCTCTGCAACTGAAACAGAAAAGGAGACCAAAGCGGACACAACTGAGGCAGCAGCACAAGATGATACGGCAGCAGCGGAGGATACAGCAGCAGGAGATACGGCAGCAGCAGAGGATGCGGCAGAAAGTACGGAAGCGGCAGGCGAAGAGGCAGCGCCCACCAGTGAGCCTATCAGATTTATGAACACGAAGATTGAGATTGATGAGCCTCTTAAGGCTTTTGCAAAAAAATATCAGGAACAGACAGGGCAGGAGGTTGTCATTGAATCCCTGGGAGGCGGAGTGGATGTTAACGGACAGCTGAAGAATTATTATGCAGCAGGAAATATGCCGGATATCTTCGCATATGCAGCTGACTCCTATCAGTCTTTTAAAGACTGGCTGGCGCCACTTGACGGTGAATCATGGATCGCTGATACAGACTATGCTTTTACAGCAGATGATGGTACTGTCGTAGGTATGCCGTTTGCAGTGGAAGGAATTGGAGTTACATATAATAAGGACATCCTTGATAAAGCCGGGATTGACCCCGCCACACTTACGACAATTGACGCTTACAGGGCAGCATTTGAGAAGCTGGATGGTATGAAGGATGAGCTGGGGCTTCAGGCAGTATGCTCCGTGGCGGCTGAATCAGGACAAATGAACTGGTCTACAGGAAACCATATGATGGCTGTCTATATCGCACAGGGACAAGACAGAAGCGATAAGTCTCTGATAGAGATGGAACAAAAAGGTGAAATTGACAAAGAGCGTATGTCACAGTTCGCTGACTGGGTAAAATTACTCTTTGACTATGCAGACCAGAACGTGCTGATATCAGGAACATATGATGACCAGCTGGCACTGTGGGCACAGGGCAAAACAGCTTTCATCACACAGGGAAACTGGATTGACCCTTCCCTCGACACATATAATGCAACATTTGCCTGCGGGATCGCCCCGGCAGCATTCTCTGCAGAAGAGACAACAGGTATCCTTGCAGATGCTCCTGCAGTGTGGGGAATCTATAAAGACAGTGACAAGATTGACGCATGTAAGAAGTTTTTAGAGGCACTGGCAACAACTGAAGAAGGGCAGCAGGCGCTTGTAATTGACTGTGGTATGGTATCACCGTTTAAATCCTGCAAACTGGAGCCGACTACTCCTCTGGCAGCCAGCATGATCCCTTATATTAAAGATGGCAATACTTATGCATGGGATTGGCTGATGCAGCCGGAAGGTATTGCACAGAACGCTACAGGTGCGGTATTCGAGCTTTATGCGAAGGACCAGCTCGACAAAGAAGGGTTTGTAGATATGATGGAGTCCACTATAGCAGACTATGCGGCACAGCAATAAGCTGTGCTGCAATCCCGGGCAGTTACAATAAGCCAGTTACAATAAGCGTCAGAGAGAGGAGATAGCAGCGTGAACAGCAGTGCGAAAAAGACCATTTCATTGATTGCCCTGATTGTCGGAATAGCGGCCATGGCAGTTGCCCTGTATCTGGACTTCACAGGAAGCCAGAATGCATACAGGGGAGGTATTCTGATCGTTGGAGCAGTCCTGGTGCTCTTTGGAATCTATTATTATCCGACAAAGAAGCACCGCAAAATTATTAATTTTATCTTTTTATTCCCGTTAGTCTTCGCATTTGGGGTTACAGTCCTTGTCCCTTTCATCTGTGGTATCTTCTACTCACTCACAGACTGGGACGGAGTCAAGATGACACAGTTTGTGGGGCTTGGAAATTACATAAAGATGTTTCAGTCAAAAGACTATTTATATTCCTTTGTGATAACCTTTATTTTTACAGTTATTAACATGATATCAGTAAATATAGTGGCGTTTGCTCTGGCGCTGCTGTGTACATCAAGGGTAAAGGGCAGAAACTTTTACCGTGCTGCGTTTTTCGTGCCGAACCTGATCGGCGGCATTGTACTGGGCTATGTATGGCAGTTTATCTTTAATAAGGTATTTACTTCCGTTATCGCAGGAAGTGTATCCATGCTGACAGATCCGAACCAGGCTCTTGCAGCCATCCTTATCGTGAGCACATGGCAGTATGCTGGCTATATTATGATGATCTATGTGACAGGGCTTCAGGGTGTGCCCAAGGATGTACTGGAAGCTTCCTCAGTGGATGGGGCAAATGCCTGGACGACACTTAGAAGGATAAAAATGCCTATGATCGCAAATACTTTTACGGTATGTATCTTTTTGACACTGGTCAATTCTTTTAAACAGTATGACTTAAACCTTGCACTTACCAATGGCGCTCCAAGCCGGATATTAGCCGGAAAGGCCGTACAGTCAACGGAACTGCTGGCCCTGAATATAGTTAACACAGCAATCAGCAAGAACCAGTATGCGCTGGGCCAGACAAAGGCGGTAGTATTCTTTATCATACTGGCTATCGTTTCACTGACACAGGTATCGATCAGTAAGAAAAAGGAGGTTGAGATGTAATGAAAGCACAAAAAATGAGAACAAGGGCTGCAGAAGTTGTGGCTATTCTCCTGACACTTGTCATGCTCTCTCCGTTCTTTTTGGTAATAATAAATGCGGCCAAAAAGAGCGCAGACATTGTTATCAGCCCGGTATCGCTGCCGTCAGAGTGGTCACAGCTGTTTACTAATTTTAGTAATGTCATTAACAACCAGAGTTTTAATTACTGGAATTCCTTTTTCAGTTCGCTATTGATTACGGTAGTATCCCTGGCGCTGCTCACTGTATTTTCCAGTATGGCAGCCTGGGTGCTGGTCAGAAATAAGACAAAATGGTCATCTTTTATTTTCATGATATTTGTATCGGCCATGGTTATCCCATTCCAGGTAGTCATGCTGCCTCTCCTCTCCACATTTAAGAACTTGTCCAGTTTTCTGGGAATCAGTATGCTGCAGAGCTATAAGGGTGTCATCTTCGCCTATCTGGGATTCGGGGGGTCTATGTCAGTATTTATCCTTCATGGGTTCATAAAGGGGATCCCGTATGAACTGGAGGAAGCGGCATGGATTGACGGGTGTAGCCCGGAAAAGACATTTTTTAAAGTAGTATTTCCGCTTCTGAAGCCAATACAGGTAACAGTGCTGATACTGAACGGTATCTGGATCTGGAACGACTATCTGCTCCCATCCCTGATGCTGGGGCTGAATGGTAAGATTAAGACACTTCCTGTAGCGGTGAGCAGCTTTGTAGGTTCCTATGTAAAGCAATGGGATCTGATACTTTCAGCAGCATTTCTGGCTATGGTGCCAGTCATTATCCTGTTTATCTTTGCCCAGAAGCAGATCATGCAGGGAATGGTAGAAGGAGCTATTAAGTAAAGGAGAAAAATATGCAGGAGAATTGGTGGAAGAACGCGGTCGTATACCAGATATATCCCCGCAGCTTCATGGACAGCAACAATGACGGCATTGGTGATCTTAAAGGAATCACACAAAAGCTGGATTATTTAAAGGAACTTGGCGTTGATATCATCTGGCTCTCACCAGTCTATAAATCGCCTAATTGTGACAATGGGTATGATATCAGCGATTACCAGGATATCATGGACGACTTTGGGACTATGGCTGACTTTGATGAAATGCTGGATGAAGCACATAAACGGGGCCTGAAAATCATGATGGACCTGGTAGTCAACCACACCTCTGATGAACATCCGTGGTTCATCGAGAGTGCAAGATCAAAAGACAATCCCTACAGTGATTATTATATCTGGAGGGATGGAAAAGAAGGAAAGGAGCCGACAAACTGGGAAGCCAGCTTCGGAGGTTCCGCATGGGAGTACTGCGCAGCGAGAGACCAATATTATTTACACGCATTTGCGGTAAAACAGCCGGATCTGAACTGGGATAATCCAAAGGTCCGCCAGGAAGTATTTCAGATGATGGACTGGTGGTGCCAAAAGGGGATTGACGGTTTCAGGATGGATGTGATCAGCATGATATCAAAGCCTGAAGTTTTTGAGGACGGTCATGTGAGAGAGGGGCACCAGTATGCGGAGATCGGACCTATCATTACACATGGGCCTCACGAGCATGAATATCTGAAAGAGATGAACAGAGAGGTATTATCCAGATACCCTCTTGCCACTGTAGGTGAAACAGCATGCGTGACTGTTGAGGAGGCTAAGAAGTATGCGGGTTTTGATGAGCATGAGCTGAATATGGTTTTCCAGTTTGAGCATATGGATCTGGATTTTGGAAGCTACGGGAAATGGAATAACAGACCGCCCAGACTGACACAGCTTAAAGAAGTACTCAGCAAGTGGCAGACGCAGCTTCACGGAAAAGCGTGGAACAGTTTATACTGGGACAATCATGACCAGCCCAGGGTAGTGTCACGGTTTGGAAATGATAAGGAATTCAGGGCTGAGTCAGCCAAGATGCTGGCAATCTGCCTGCATATGATGCAGGGTACGCCCTATATCTACCAGGGTGAGGAGCTTGGCATGACAAATGCAGGATTCACCTCAATTGACCAGTACAGGGATATAGAGAGCATCAATGCGTACCACGAGATAGTGGAGGGAGGGATTGCAGGAGAAGATTATATGATGGAATGCCTGCGCTTTAAAAGCAGGGATAATGCAAGAACGCCGATGCAGTGGGACAGCAGCGTAAATGCAGGCTTTACAGAGGGCACGCCCTGGATAGAGGTAAATCCCAATTATACCGGCATTAACGCCCGGGCGGCGCTGGCAGATAAGGATTCCATCTTTTATTATTATAAGAAGCTCATCGGGCTGCGCAAGGAGTACCAGATCATCACAGAAGGCAGCTATGAACTGCTTCTTCCGGACAGTGAGGAGCTTTATGTGTATACTCGCACATACGGAGATGAGAAGCTGCTGACAGTCTGCAACTTTACCGGGGATATTCAGAAATTTGAAGTGCCTGGAGGATTTGAGAAGAGCAGATGCCTGATCGGAAATTATTCAAGAGATGTTTATAAGGGTCAGATCGAACTGAAACCCTATGAGGCTTTTGTACTGTATAAGTGTAGATAGTAACAAAAAAAGCGCTTCACGGTTCCTGCCGCATTGATGGCAGGAGCTGGAAGCGCTTTGCTGTTTTTTTCTAACAATATATCTAAGTCTCAGACATCTGACAATTTCTGAAGTGCGGCGTATTCCACCAGGCATTCCATATGCTCTCTGTAAAAGGCCTGGGTAGCAGGTGTATATTTGATGCTGCTGCCGTATTCAGATAAAATATTGCAGACCTTGTTAAATTCCTCTGGTGTATGGTCTGATTTGCTTATGATCAGATGGTATTCCCTTGTCGCAGGATTCTTATAAAGAGAATTCATGCCGTGATAGACAGGCCCCAGTACATGAGATGCACGGATCACACAGTCCAGATCCGGGAAAGCATACAGCTTTGTGAGGTTAAAAGAAGCCTCATCAGCGCTTATATCTGCTTCCTCCTCTTCTTCGGGCTGGCTCTCTGTCTTTGTAGACTTGGCCAGGGCTGCACTCTTCTTAGCTTCACGGATTTTATTAAAAAGCCCTAAAATATCATCCGCTCCTTCTGGTTTAGGGGGAGCGGCAGAACTGCCGGGCAGCTCTTCGCCAGACTGACTGGGTGCAAATTTAGCAAATCTTGTATCCAGTTCTTCAGGGTCTTCTACTTTAGTTATGATCAGGATGATAGAATCTGCAGAAATAGGAATTGCCTCAATCATAAGCGGGATATCATTTGCCTCAAAGCCGCATTCATAAGCAGCCTGCTGCATCATGTCGCGAAACAGAGATTTTGCCTTATCAGTTCCATAGGCCAATTCACTCAACTTGAGATCGCGGCTTGACAGATCTTCTCTTGTTAGCGTACAGCGTATCTGATTATCGTTGATTTTCTCTATTTTCATAATATCACTTCCTATCTATATTTATATTATATACTGCTTTGAATAAATATGTAAAGTAATTAACTGGTTTCTTTAGATTTCTTTAATAGAAAATTTCTGGAATCGGCCAAACAGCCGTATTTATATAGTTGATGCATAGTATATACATAGAAAAGCCTGTTGTCAAGAGGACATATCAAGAAATCCCACGCCTGTGAGCATGATCTGCTCTGCCATACGAGCGATCTCCAGAGGAGCTCCATCCATGCCGTCTTCCATCCACCTTCTGAGCAGGCCGATACATCCTGCACTGACAAAAGAATAAAAGTATTCGATACTGCGCGGTGAAGCTTCTTTAAAATACGAGGAATATGACTTCAGGCAGGCCTGTTTCCCCAATGCCAGAAGGCGGGCCACAAACTGTTTGTCACAGTAATTTCCCAGCATGATAGTGCACATATCTGAATTGTCTTTAAGACACTGGAAGACTTCGGTGCAGATTGCCACAAGAGTGGTTGGTGATCCGGAGTTGTCAGCCAGGCTTAAGAGAGCAGCGTCAATCTCTGACACCATGGCTTCCTCTATCTCTCCCAGAAGCTCATAAATATCCTGATAGTGAGTGTAGAAAGTACCCCGGTTAATACCGGCAAGGGCACACAGTTCTTTTACGGTTATACTCTCAATAGGTTTCTCTGATAACAGTGAAGTAAAAGCTTTTCTAATAAGTAGTTTTGTGACTCTTACCCTGTGGTCATTTTCTAAATTTTTCATAAAAAGCGGCTCCTTTTGAACACATTTAAGAATTATGTTCAATAAATAACGGTTTTGAAAATTGTGCTGATTGTATTTTCCTGTTCTACTGTATATAATTATAATACATGAAGAGAAAATAATCAACATAGTGTTCAATAAAATCTTCGGGAGTGTGATATTGATATGAGAAAATTATATATTGTTACAGGCGCTAACGGGCATCTGGGAAATACAATTATAAGAATGCTGAGAAAACGGGACGAGGAGGTAAGAGGACTGCTCCTTCCGTCAGAAGAGAGGAAGAATGAGCGGGGAGTGACATACATCAAGGGGGATGTGCGGGATAAAGAAACGCTGAGACCGCTGTTTGAAGGTGTGGGGAACCGGGAGATCCAGGTGATCCACACAGCAGGGATCATAGATATTGCAGACCGTGTATCAGAGAGCATGTATCAGGTAAATGTTGGCGGCACGAAAAATATTGTGGAGCTCTGTCTTGAGTATCATGTGAAGAGACTTGTATATGTAAGCTCAGTCCATGCCATACCGGAAAAAGAGGGCAATCAGGTCATCGAGGAGGTGCGGGAGTTTTCGCCTGAGAAGGTGGTTGGAGGATATGCCAAGACTAAGGCAGAGGCCACGGAAGCCGTCCTGGATGCGGTCAGTAGGGGGCTTGATGCTGTGGTGGTACAGCCTTCCGGGATACTGGGACCATATGATGTGTCAGGCAACCATCTTGTGCAGATGGTAGGCAGTTATATACACGGGCGCCTGCCTGCGTGTGTAAAGGGCGGATATGACTTTGTGGATGTGAGAGATGTGGCCAGGGGAACTCTGGCGGCAGCACAGAAGGGGCGGAAGGGAGAGTGCTATATCCTGTCCAACAGGCATTATGAGATAAAGGATGTGCTGGGGATGATCAAGGGTATAAAGGGCGGCAAAAAGATCCCTACCCTTCCCATGTGGATGGCGAAAGCTTTTACTCCCCTGCTTGAAGGATATGCAAAGTTGAAGAAGCAGAGACCTTTGTACACCAGGTATTCTCTGTATACTCTTTCAAGCAACGGGAATTTTTCCCACGATAAAGCCACAAAGGAATTGGGGTATTATCCCAGGGATCTGTATAAGACTTTAAAGGATACCATACGCTGGCTGACCAGGAAACGATAACCCAAAATGCTTGTAAAACAAGATGCTATACGATATACTTAAGCCAGTATAAAGCAAAGGCGGATAATAGAATGAGGCTAATGAACAGCGAGAATGTGGCAAATATTATGATGCGGGCCCTGGATTATGTAGACCCCCGGCTTATTGACCACGGAGTGAGGACAGGTTATTGTGTGCTGCGCATGATGGAGGCAGACGGAGGCTATGATAAAGGCACGGTCAGGGATATGTGTATCATGTCGATCCTGCATGACATTGGCGCTTATAAGACAGAAGAGATAAGCAATATGGTGCAGTTTGAGACAGGTGATGTTTGGGAGCATTCCGTTTATGGATATCTTTTTATCAAAAATCTGTCTCCCATGCCGGAGTACGCCCCTGTTATTCTCCTGCACCATCTGGAATATCCGCGTCTTAAAGGTGTAGATTGTTCCGATGAGACTAAGAAAAAGGCTCAGATCCTCAGTCTGGCGGACAGAGCGGATGTCTACAGGCAAATGGGGCAGCAGCAGCCGGTTGAAGAGTATCTGAAGAGATATGTGGGGACAAAGTTTTCAAAAGAAGTCTATGACCTGTTCCTAAAGCAGCAGAAGCAGGAGAGAAATGAAAACGGCGGGAAGGACCGGCAGGAGCGGGAATGTTATCTGGACAGAGTGCTGGGGGCCATAAGGGAACAGCCTTTCAGCGATGAACAGATTGAGGGGTTTTTAAAAATGCTCATATTCAGTATTGACTTTAGGAGTGAGCACACAGTCATACATACGATAACCACAACTGCAATCAGTGTGGAAGCCGCCAGGCGGCTTAATGCGGGGGAAAGACTGACAGAGAAGATACGCCACGGAGCATTGCTGCACGATCTGGGAAAAATCGGAATACCCGTGGAGATCCTGGAGTTTCCCGGAAAGCTCAGCCCCCAGGCTATGAACTACATGAGGACGCATGTAGACCTGACTGAGAAGATTTTGGACGGCCAGGTAGATGATGAGGTGACACAGATAGCGCTGCGCCACCATGAAAAGCTGGATGGCTCAGGTTATCCGAAGGGCTGGAAGGAGGCAGACCTGTCATTGGCCCAGAGGATCGTAGCAGTGTCGGATATTGTGAGCGCCCTGACAGGGACAAGAAGCTATAAGGAGGCATATGATAAGGAGAGGACTCTTTCCATACTCCAACGGATGAAATGTGAAGGGCTTATCTGTCCATATACTGTGGACGTGCTGACAGAATCATTTGACGTTATCATGGAGGAGGTCAAAAGGCAGTGCCGTCCTATCCTTGATATATATACAGGCATGAAGACAGAATATAATGACATCATCGAAGTCTGCAGGAATTTGTGACGAAGGGGAAATTTAGCCAGCATGAAGATAATTATTTCACCAGCTAAAAAAATGAACATATGTGACGACATTCTGGAGATATCAGGGCTGCCGGACCTCATACAGGAGGCGGGGCAGCTCTGCAGCCGTTTAAAGGAGATGTCATATGAAGAGCTGAAGGCACTGTGGAAGTGCAATGATAAGATAGCCTCGCTGAATGAAGAGCGGGTGAGGAATATGGACCTGTACGGAAGGCTGTCGCCGGCGCTGCTGGCGTATGAGGGGATCCAGTACCAGTATATGGCTCCCCATGTATTTACGGACAGCCAGTGGGAATATGCGCAGAAGAACTTAAGGATACTCTCAGGTTTTTATGGCATACTTAAGCCCCGTGACGGGATCATACCCTACAGGCTGGAGATGCAGGCCAGGCTTTCAGTTGAGAATGAGAAGGATTTGTATAATTACTGGAAAGGAAAGATCGCGGAAAGGCTGATCGAGGATAAGGAGGAATCTGTCCTTAATCTGGCATCAAAAGAATACAGCAGGGCTGTGGAGCCGTACATAGGAAAGAATACGCCGTTTGTGACATGTACCTTCGGTGAGATAGAAGACGGCAGGGTGAAGGTAAAGGGCACTCAGGCCAAGATGGCAAGAGGCGAGATGGTGCGTTGGTTGACAGAAAATCAAATTGGAGGTATAAAAGAGGTATCACGATTTGACGGGCTTGGATATTCTTTTAGGCCTGAGCTGTCTGATGAGGCAGAGCTGGTCTTTGTAAAGGAAACAGTCCGCAGTAAGTGAAAAAGAACAGACGGAGGGGAAATCCATGATAATTGCAGTAACTTATAAGGATGGAGAAGTGTTCCAGCATTTTGGACACTCAGAACAATTTAAGATCTATGAGACAGAAGGAAGCGAGATCGTATCGGGAAAAGTAGTTGATACAAACGGCAGCGGCCATGGCGCTCTGGCAGGTTTTTTAAAAGAGCATCACGTGGAAGCTCTGATCTGCGGGGGAATCGGCGGCGGAGCCAGGAATGCCCTTGCTGACGCAGGAATCAGTCTGTATCCCGGAGCATCAGGGAATGCGGATGAACAAGTTAAAGCATTGCTGTCTGATACGCTTAATTATAATCCGGACACTGTGTGTAGCCACCATCACGGCCACGGGGAAGGTCATGACTGCGGCAGCCACGGCCATGGCGAGGGGCATAGCTGCGGAAGTCATGACCATGGTGAAGGGCACAGCTGCGGAGGCCATGATCATGGTGAAGGCCATAGCTGCGGAGGCCATTAACAGGGTTCAGGCAGGAGAATGAACGAGGAAAGGACTTAGGAGTGCATGGAACAGGGAACATTGACAGATGTCATAAAAGACCAGACCATCAGGGCGCTGTGGGAAGTTAAAAATGTGACAGACTGTGTCCCTGACAGATACTGGAACAGGGAGTACTGTGATATGCCGGTATGGAAACATATTTACCATATGCTCCATTCCCTGGATCTGTGGTTTATAAACCCAAGGGATCCACAGTTTGCGGAGCCGGAATTTCATGAGAAGGATCTGAATAATCTGGATGTGGTTTCATCTAAAGCACTTACCCGTGCTGAGATCAACAGCTATATGGAAAAGACTGAGGATAAGATCAGAAAATACTTAGATGAACTGAGTGATGAAGCACTGTCGGAGAAGCCTGAGAGCTGTGAGTACACTAAATTTACTCTTATATTGGCCCAGTACCGCCATCTGCATACCCATATGGGAATGATAATGGGATTTATCATTGAGGGTACAGGTCTTTGGCCGAGAATTATCGGGCTGGAAGGTGAGATACCTGCAGGAGATTATGAGAAATACCTGTAATCATATCATTATAGAGATGCCGTTTTCACGGAGGCTTCAGACCTCCGGAAAACGGCATCTGCTTTTATGAGTGTTAAAGGCCCTGGCTGCGTTCTTCTATTTTATCCAGGATCCTCTGGGCGTCATCTCCCTGCGCAGGCGTGGGCTGGTAATTATTGTAGTAGTATTCTGATGATACACTGCAGGGGATGATATTGATGTTGTCGTCGGAAGATACCTCGCTTCCATTCACCGTGAACGTCTGCTGGAATATAATAGTATCCATATCTGTAGGGTTTGTGTTCCCGCCAAAGCAGAAGTTGCCAAGGCTGTAGGCGATGTATTTTCCTTTATATTTCTCTATCCCCTGCAGGACATGTGGGTGATGTCCTGCCACAAGGTCAGCGCCATTGTCAATAGCGATGTGGGCCAGTGACTTCTGAGTGTCGTCCGGTACAGTCTCCAGCTCATTTCCCCAGTGGAAGACTGTAATGATGATCTGTGCCCCTTCGGACTTTACCTTTGCGATATTATCTAACAGCTGCTGCTCCCTTGCCATGTGGTCATCCAGCTCATAGATGCCTACCAGACCCACCTTGATACCTTTGACATCCATAACAGCAGTCTCATCATATCCAAAGGTGGTGATGCCGGCTCCCCTTGCTGCCTCCAGAGTATCTGTAAAGCTCTGCTCACCGTAATCGTGGCTGTGGTTATTTGCCACGGTGGCAGCCTCCACATAGCTGCCGGAGAGGATATTGATAAACTCCGGGTCGCCCCTGAAGGCAAATAGCTTGTCCTCCCTTGTGACAGAGGTAGTCAGCGTGCCCTCCAGATTGACTATCGTCAGGTCATCCTGCCGAAAGATTTCCCGTACATTCTGAAGAAAATAATCTGCTCCCTGAGTGAGATAGTAGGCATTTAAGCTTGTATCCCAGCCAAAGTTTTCATCTGTCCCCAGTGTGCAGTCACCTGTAAGGCTGACAGTTATCTGGACAGGTGCCCGGGGGGCTTCTGTCTGGGAAAGGGCCAGGTCAGAAGAGCTGCCGTCTTCGGTGCCCCCATTGCCGTCCTGCGTCTCTTTTGCTTTTGCAAGATTATCGGCCTCTGCATCCGCCAGCTCTGCAAAGGACGGTATCGCGGCAGGTTTCAGGCTCATGTGGCACCAGACTCCTAAGGAGAGCAGCACTACAATACCTGCAGCCGCAGCTGCGGCCTGGAGCTTTGCTTTTTTATGTAAACGTATTTTTTCATTGATTTTTCTTAAGTCAGCCATTTTCTCCCCCCGCTCTTTCCAGCGATGCATATATAAGACAGTTAGGTATAGGATTATTATACAGTTTTGGGGTAATTATGTAAATAAAAAGGTGGCTGCGAAACAGAGTTTGTTACTTGCATGAGGGCCTGGAATCGGGTACAATGGGATAATAAGAGAAGGGGTGGTTGCATGAGGAATCATGAAGTGACAAAGGTCCAGCAGCTTTTGAAATACGACGGGAGCCTGAGGGAGCCTGGATGGTCCAGGCAGATGTACCAGATCTATGACAGGAGCAAAATCAAAGCCCCTGCATTTAAGATTAAAGAGTGGGATTATTATGCAGTAGTGGGCAATGAGATCGCCGTGGCATTCACAATCTCTGACGATGGATATATTGGCCTTGAGTCGGTCAGCCTCATTGATCTGAAACGGGCCTGGGAGCATACGGAAACAGTTTTGAAACCATTTCCCATGGGAAAGCTGGGCATGCCCCCAAGCAGCAAAGAGGGGGATGTATCCTATAAAGACAGAAGGCTTCAGATGGAATTTCAGGTGAGGCCCGGCAAAAGGCGTATTAAATGCAGCTTTAAGCATTTTTGTGATAAAAAGGATCTGTACTGTGATATCATACTGGAACAGCCGCCCATGGATACTATGGTAATAGCCACTCCATGGAAAGAAAATAAGAAAGCGTTCTATTACAATCAGAAGATCAATTGCATGAGGGCAAAAGGAATTGTCAGATTTGGGGGCAAAGAGTATCAATTCAGCCCGGAAACGGACTTTGGGACCCTGGACTGGGGAAGAGGGGTATGGACATACAGCAATACATGGTACTGGTCTTCAGGCAATGGGATAGTGGACGGGAGGCCGTTTGGATTTAATCTGGGGTATGGATTCGGGGATACAAGCGCTGCCAGTGAAAATATCATATTTTATGAAGGAAAGGGACACAAGCTGGCTGATGTGCAGTTTCACATTCCCAGGGACAGCTATCTGAGGAAATGGAAGATCACATCCAGCGATGGCAGGTTCGAGATGGAGTTCTCTCCAATTATAGACAGGGCGGCGAATCTGTCAGCTGTAATTGTGGAATCTGACCAGCATCAGGTTTTTGGCCGTATGAGCGGAAGAGCGGTCCTGGATGACAAGAGGGTACTGGAGATCAGAGATCTTGTGTGTTTTGCGGAGAAAGTCCACAACAGGTATTAAAGGTGAACTACTAAATGGAAAGATTTTTAACAGACAAAATATTAAACTGGTGTATAAGGATTTCTCCCATGCCGGAGTCACAGAAAACGATTGTGAGGTACGGGATAGAGCTGTTTCTTGATAATATACTGAAGACTACCCTGATAGTGGCGGCAGGATTTCTTATTGGCCAGGGACCGCAGACGATCCTGGTTCTGATAGCTTTTTCGGGGCTGAGATCAAAAGCCGGGGGCTTCCACATGCAGACCAGCCTGGGCTGTACAGGAGCAATGCTCACTGTGTGGGTTTTATCACTGGCAGCAGGCAGGTGGCTCTCTGTTCCGGAAGCTGTGCTGTGGTCAGGCTTTGGGGCTGCAGTTATCCTGCTGCTGCTGTTTGCGCCGGCTGAGACTAAGAAGCACAGGTTCATGAGTGCACAGCAGAAGAAAAAAAATAAAAGAGCCGCGCTTGCAATTGCATGTGTATTGTATCTGGGTGCCATGTTCCTGCTGAAAGGAAATGCAAGGATGCTCATTATCCTGCCTGTATGGCTGGAGGTGCTCAGCATGCTGCCGTGTGCAGAGTTTCCGTTGGGGAAGGATGGCAGGAATAAAAGAGAAAAGATATTTGGCTGAGAGACAGGAGAATATAAATGACAAAGGAAGAATTGGCAAAAGAAGTAATAGACAGGTTAAAGAAGGAATATCCCGATGCAGGTTGTACGCTGGACTATAATCAGGCCTGGAAGCTGCTTGTCAGTGTTCGGCTGGCAGCGCAGTGCACAGATGCGAGGGTTAATGTGGTTGTCGAGGAGCTGTATGAAAAATATCCGGACGTGGATGCGCTGGCAGAGGCAGACCCGGAGGATATAGAAAGTATTGTCAGGCCGTGCGGACTGGGAAAGAGCAAGGCAAGAGATATCAGCGCATGCATGAAGATACTCAAAGATGAATACGGAGGTAAGGTACCGGACGATTTTGATGCCTTGTTAAAGCTTCCGGGGGTGGGAAGGAAAAGCGCCAACCTGATCATGGGGGATGTCTTTGGAAAGCCCGCGATTGTTACGGATACGCACTGTATCCGTCTTGTTAACAGGATCGGCCTGGTAAACGGGATAAAAGAACCTAAAAAGGTAGAGATGGAACTGTGGAAAATCATTCCCCCGGAGGAAGGCAGTGACTTCTGCCACCGCCTTGTATATCATGGCCGGGAGGTGTGTACAGCACGCACAAAGCCATATTGTGACAAATGCTGTCTGGCGGATATTTGTGCTAAGGCGGGTGTAGAAGCTGTATAAGCCATAAAGGTGGCTCCAGATACTATTCAATATGGTCTTGCATTTAGTACAGTTAAAAAATATATATTGCAGCTGATAGTAAAAGGGCTATTTTACAAATATTAATTTAGTAAAGCAGCCCTTTTTATATAAATATCTGGGGCTCACCAAAAGTTATACTTATATAGGCCGCATGATTTTGATTAGCAGTGATATTTCTTAAAAGTTATAGTAAGATAATAAGCAAGATAATAAGCAAGATGAGGTGAGGTAGTGGAAGAATATAAGCCGCCATATTCAATAACAGGTAACAATTGCAGATTGTCATGTAAATGGCAATTCAAATGTTTTTATTGAATTTATGCTGAAACAAATTGACGCTGTTATAGATGAAATTGTTACCCAGGTTCGCAGGCCGGATGATACTTTATCTGAATATGTAAAGAAGCTGCTTAATGCAATGGATTTTGAAGTTCCATATAGCGCAGCTGCAATTATGCAGAGACTGGGAATTAAATCCAGAGAAACTTTACGAAAAAATTATCTTGATCCAGCATTAAAGATGGGGCTTGTAATCCGCACAATTCCGGACAAACCCAACAGTAAGAATCAAAGATATATTAAGAAGTAGGCAATACCTGCCGTAATGCCAGTGCATACTTTGGGCTCATATCTGATATTTCCCATCACCTTGCCCAAACCCTGTCGGGAGGTATACCATCTGGCTAAGGAGAAAGAAATCTCTATTGTTCTGGAGGAATTTGAGGACATAAAAGTCTTGCAGAACCGCAGATAGACCAGGGAGGTCCTTGTGAATATCCTGGAAAATGCCCTGAAATATTCTCCATTCCGCTCCAAGATCCAGATATCAGTAAAATGCCAGGTCAGTTACGTCCAAATCTCCTTCCGTGACCAGGGAGTGGGCTTTACCTTGCCAGGCTGATATTGCTGAAGGAGAGCGGGAGCATTACGGCAGAATCTGAGGCGGCGGCTGGGAGCGTTTTTAATGTGTTTTTGAAGATGGTGTAGGTGTGGTGCAGTATTGCAGGCGATTATTCAGGCCGAAGGAAATGCCAGAATAAATTCATTGCCCTGCCCCTTTATGCTGTTTACACGGACGAAGCCGCTGCACAAAGTACAGACATGCTGGACAAGGCTCAGTCCAATTCCATAGCCGTCCTTGTTTAACTTTCTGATCTGATACCCGTGTTCAAATATCAGTTCCGCCTCATCCTCACTCATCCCCATGCCGTGATCCCGGACATGGAGCAATACGCTGCCATGCTGCTGCTCCAGGGTTACCTCCACCGGGTTTCCGCCTCCGTATTTGACGGCGTTATCCAGCAGATTGTCAACAGCCCGGCGCAGCCATTGCTCTTTCCCTAAAATCTCATAGGTACTATCCTCATCAAATTGAAAAGTCAGGTCAGGATAAACGCTTTGGTATGCATCACATTCCTGAGCTGCGATCATTGCCAGATCTACTATTTCACGGCTGGCGTCCCGATGTGAGGATATAGTCAGAATATCATCCACAGACTTGGCCAGCTTTTCAATGTCCCGGATGAGCAGCGGATCGGAGGTCTCATTGAGCCGGGCCTTTATGAGCATGATAAGATTTTTTTGCTCGTGGGCGATGAAAGAATGAAGCCGCTGCTGGTCTTTCTCGTATGCGGAAAGCCGTGCATGTATGCTTTGATATTCCGCCTTTAAATCAGTTTCCCGGATATACTCTGGCTCATCTTCAGACAGATCCTGCAGATCGCTGGCGATGATCCTGTTATGCCTGCGCTCCAGAGCGCGGATGCCAAGCAGAAGTGAACAGGAAGATAAAAGAACAAGCATACAAACAGCAGTGATCAGCAAGGGCAGATAACGGAAAAAAGCGGAGCGAAAATAATCGTGGAGCTCTGTGGAGGTAATAGAACCATCCAGAACTATCTGTCCGTTTTGCGGAGTAAAAAACAGCGTTTCAGGCAGCATGCTGGTGTCCGCACCGGAATTGCGCACGAACAGATAAAAGCATACAACAATGCTCAGACTAAGCAGGATAGTATATCCGGCAATCAAAAACCAGGTTTGCTTTTTCACTTCAGACACAGGTAATACCCCTTTCCCTTTTCGTTGCGCAGAATCGGCGCCTCTCCTATTTTGAGCTTCTTCTTGATATTAGCCATGTGAACACGGATGACCCCGGAAAAGGGATCAAAGTTCTCGTCGTAGACATGTTCTGCCAGTTCCTCATTGGAGACGATCCGTGGATGACAGCTTGCCAGATATTCCAAAATATCGAATTCTTTAACTGAGAGAGGAATCTCGCGTCCGTCCAGAGTTACCCGTCGGGTGGCCGGATCGACAGAAAGATCTCCGACTATAATGACAGGATTTGCCCGCCCCCGGAACCTTCGGATCACTGCCTGGATACGGGCGTCCAGCTCTGTAAATTCAAAGGGTTTTGTGATATAGTCATCGCTGCCCAGCTGAAGGCCCCTGACCCGCTGCTCAAGTTCGCCCCTGGCTGTTACGATCAGCACTGGTGCAGAGATCCCCCGGCTCCGCCAGTCCTCCAGCAGTTCAAAGCCATCTCTGTCCGGTAGATTCAGATCCAGCAGGATCGCATCATAATCATTATCAGAAGCCTTCAGATCTCCGTTTTCTCCATCATAGGCCACATCACATACGTATCCACAGCCGGACAGCTTCTCTTTCATCAGCTCTGCCAGTTCTGAATTGTCTTCAATTACCAATAAACGCACCACGATCACCTGCCATTATAAATTTTTATTCCTATAATATATCACAGGCAGTGTTAATTCTAAAGAAAAACATTCCAACAAATTCCATCAAAAAAAGTCCGGTCTTGCCGCAGAATTAACATTCCCTGTGGTATACTGGGGAAAATTTAAAAGAAATGAGTGAACTATTCATGTATATATTTAAAAATGCTTTTCAGAATCTCTTCCGGAATCCAGGGCGGAATCTGATGACAGCCGGAATCTTTCTGTTGATCATCACTATGAGCTGTGTGGCGCTGGTGGTCTGTAATGGTGCCAATGACATGGCAAAGCAGTACAAGGACCGACTTAGCACAGAAGTAATCCTGAATGTTAATGAAATGAAGGTAAGCGAAGCATGGGAAAAGGATGAAACATTTAGAAAGCCAGGGCTTACAGATGAACTGATCCAGAAGATCGCCGCCTCAGGATACCTGAAAAAAACTGTGTACAGCGCTCAGATGGAAGCCGTTGCAGATGATCTGAAGTATACCGAATCCAATGACTATGGGGATATAGAGATACAGCGGGCAGGCGAGGATCCGGCTAAGACCCGTATCCCACAGTATATCCTCAGTGGTTTCGAGGATGTAAGCCAGGCTGAACCCTTCCAGAGCGGGCAGGCCAAACTTGCCGAAGGAGGGACTTTCCCAGGGGATGATAATGAATGCCTGATTTCCGATACACTGGCAGAGTTAAACGGCCTGAAACCCGGCGATACCATCCGGGCGAAAAGCATCTATTATACAGACAAACAAGGGAATCCTCTGGAAGAGATGGAACTTAAGGTCAGCGGCATCTATCACCGGGAATACGGCGAGGGGGAGAAGGACAGCGGCTATGAAATATTTACAAAATATAAGATTCTGACCGACCCGCGCTATACTTATGAGCCAGTATTTTATGCGGACTTTTTCCTGAAAAATCCCAGGGATCTGGAGGCCTTTGCCCGGGAAGCCTATGCATCAGGTCTCTCTGAATATTATAGCCTGGGCACGGACACAGTTGCCTATGATGCTTTTGTAAAACCTATTGAGCAGATGAGTATTATTGCCATGATTTTCCTGTGTGTGGTCCTGGTGCTGGGCGCTTCAATACTGCTTATTTTGTCCTCATTGATAGTACGGGAGCGGAAATATGAGATTGGCGTTCTGAGGGCCATGGGCATGAAAAAGAGCAAGGTTGCAGCCCAGCTGGTCCTGGAATCAGCGCTCATCATGGGTGTCTGCCTGATTATGGGTATTGTCCTGGGCAGCCTGTTCGCCCAGCCTGTCACAGATATGTTGCTGGCGAACCAGATGTCTCAGGCTCTGGACGGTCCAAGTCTTGCCGGCGGGATGGGGGGCACCTCTTTTGGAGGGCTGGCTACTGACAACAGGCCCATCACCCACATCAGCGCTGCACTGGGTCTCACCACCATCATGGAGCTTGTGGGCATTGCCCTGGTTTTAACAGGGGTTGCCGGGGCGGTCAGTGCTGCCTGTGCAATGAAGTATGAGCCTATGCGCATCCTGCGCGAGAGAAATTGACAGGGAGGAAGTAACATGGCTGTCTTATCACTTAAAAATGTGGGGTATACCTACGAAAAAACTACAAAACCGATATTTCAGGGACTAAATGCAGATTTCGAGCGGGGCAAAGTCTACTGTATTGTGGGAAGATCAGGAGCGGGCAAGACTTCCCTGCTTTCCCTGCTGGCCGGGCTGGATACCTGTACGGAAGGAGCGATCCTGTATGAGGGTGAGGACCTGCGCAGGCTGGACAGGGACGATTACCGGGCGGGAAAAATAGGCGTTGTCTTCCAGAGCTATAATCTTCTGTTAAATAAAACTGCATTGGAGAATATAGAGCTTTCCATGGCAATCAGCGGTGTCAGCCATAAAAATAACCGTTCCTGTGCCCTGGCGCTGTTGGAAAGCGTGGGCATTGATGAGGAGACAGCAGGACGCCGCGTGCTGGGCCTCTCCGGGGGAGAGCAGCAGCGGGTAGGTATTGCCCGCGCTCTGTCCCACGATCCAAACCTGCTGCTGGCCGATGAACCAAGCGGGAATCTGGACCGGGAGACAGAGAGGGACGTAATGAAGATTTTGACCAATCTGGCCCATGTGCAGGACAAATGCGTGATCATTGTGACCCATTCCCAGAAAATTACACGCTGTGCAGATGAGATATGGGGTCTTAACAAGGGCGGCGGCCTGGTTTATATGGGGAAGGGAGGTGAAGCCGGATGACAGAAAAAAGGAGACAGTACATCGGCATCGCCTGTCTGGTCCTGGGTCTTTTGTTCATCGGACTGGGACTGCTCAGGGAGGAGCAGCTGACGGTACTTAAAAAAGCGGCGGCAATCTGCCTGGAATGTATAGGAATTGGCTAGGAGAGACATATGAAAAATAAAGAAAATACGATAAACAAGGGGCCGAAAAAAGGTATCCGCCTCTGGGTGCAGATCATCTTTGCTGCATTGACTAATGGTTATGTAAATGGATTTATCCAGTCGAAAATCTATACCGGACCCACGAAAGCAGTCTGTGTGCCAGGCCTTAACTGCTATTCCTGCCCCGGTGCGCTGGGGGCCTGTCCTATAGGTTCCCTCCAGGCAGTCATCAGCAGCCGGAACTATCAGTTTTCATTCTACATCATCGGTTTTTTAATGGCCATGGGGGCTTTCTGCGGGCGATTCGTCTGTGGCTTTCTCTGTCCCTTCGGGCTGGTTCAGGATCTGCTGCATAAGATTCCCGTGCCAAAGCTTAAAAAGCTGCCGGGTGAAAAATATCTGAAGTACCTCAAATATGTGATTTTTGTGGTATTTGTCATGCTGCTTCCAATGTTTGCAGTTAATATAATCGGGCAGGGAAATCCCTGGTTCTGCAAGTGGATCTGTCCTTCAGGCACTTTACTGGGAGGCATCCCCTTAGTAGCGGGAAATCCTGATTTACAGGCTGCCATAGGCTGGCTGTTTGACTGGAAGGTCTTCCTGCTGGTATCCATTCTGATACTTTCCATATTTTCCTACCGGCCTTTCTGTAAGTTCCTGTGTCCTTTGGGGGCAGTTTATGGGTTATTTAATCCCATATCTCTCTACCGCCTGCACCTGGATGAGGACAAATGTGTGGACTGCGGAATATGCAAAAAGACATGCAAGATGGGCATCGATCCCAGAAAGACGCCAAACAGCCCTGAATGCATACGCTGCGGCGACTGTGTCCGGGCCTGCCCCAAAGGGGCTATCACAAAAGGTTTAGTTAATGGTAAAAAATCAAAAACAGCGGCCTGCACAGGCGCCTGTGCTTCCTGTGCCGGAAGCTGCGCCGGGAAATCTGATTTGAAAGAAAAATTTAAAAACTAACATTGCAATTTAACATACAAACTGCGAACTAATGAAAGGAAAATATTATGAAAAAATTATTGACATTATTTCTGGCCTTAGGCCTGACAGTTTCCCTTACTGCCTGCGGCAGTCCCTCTGCTGCTTCCTCTTCCTCATCTGAGCCTGTGTCGGAGGTGAGCAAAGGCCCGGCGCCGGATGTAAACGACATAGTGAAAGAGGATACCGTAACTGATGAAGAGCAGGAAATGATGGACCGCAGTGTCCGCTTTACAAAGGATAAGCTCCTCAGCTACGATACATGGAAGAAAGTGATGGAACTGCCTGGTGTGGACTGCCCTGACCACATTTCGGGATATATAGATGATGTAGCTCTGGGAGATACGAAAGACATGCTTCTAAGCGGCGAACCGGAACTGGAGGAAAACGGACTTTTTGTCACTTATGAACTCACAGAGGGAAAGGTTCCCGCTGACGGTTCCACAGGAGGCTGTGTGATCCCGGCATCCATGGCTAAGGATATGGGAAAAAAGGTGGGAGATAAAGTGACTCTGGATACTCCGCTGGGCAAAGCGGAATATGAAATCACAGGACTGTACGGCTACAGCGAAAAAGGCAAGGTAGGAGGACTCACTGAGGAGAATTCACCTTTGTATGAAATTTTCGTTACACCTGAAGATATAGTGAAGCTCACAGGTACAAGCAAAGACGGCTATTTCCTTGGCGATACAGTCACCTGCTCCACTGCCGAGGAGGCACAAAAACTGGTTGAGCAGGCTTCGGCAATTCTGAAGGATTACGGCGCCAAAGCAATGCTGGCAAGTGATTCCAGCGCAGAGTTGAGCTACGCAGACAGTGATGAACTGTTCCAGAATGTTGCACTGGATGGAACAGACCTGGACGGTAATCCCCTGCCGGAAGATTTGCTTGCCAAAGGCGGTGTCACAATGGTGAATGTATGGGCAACCTTCTGCAATCCCTGCCTGGCGGAAATGCCCCATCTGGAAGAGCTGAGCAAAGAATTTGCCGCTTCAGGTAAAAATTTTAAAGTTGTGGGTGTAGCAGCTGATGTAATAAACGACAAGGGGGAGGTCGGGCAGGAACAGCTGGATCTGGCAAAAGAGATTGTGGAAAAGACAGGCGTAAAATATACAAACATCATTCCAGGAGAGAAACTGCAGTCTGAAACTCTGTCAAATGTGACAGCCTTCCCCACCAGTTTTTTCCTCAATGATAAGGGAGAGGTGATCAAAACTGTAATGGGTGCCACCACCAAAGAGGACTGGGTGAAAATAGCCGATGAGCTTCTGGAAAGTATTAAATAAGCCATAAATGAATTACATATACAAAAAAGCAGGACCACATATTCTGATATGCTCCCTGTCAAGCAGATTTTGATTATTTACCTTGTCTGCTTAAGGGGGGCATATCACACGTATGAGGTCCTGCTTTTTTGTGATGCATGGAACATTCAGGCTCCTTCTCCTTTTTCAGGAGTGAAGGTATGCATAATGAATTCCACGATCCGGCCGCTTACCGGAAGAAATATCTGGGCTACCGGGCCAACCAGAAATGCGCAGATAATGGTTCCGATATTCAGGGCTCCCCCAAGCAGAAATCCCACAGCCACAAAGCACACGTCTGTACCAATACGGGTGGGGCCAAACGCAAAGTGCAGCTTGTCACTGATAACAATCGCCACCAGGTCATTGGGTCCTACACCCGCGTCAGATTTCATCACTATGGTCATGCCAAAGGCCAGGATCACACAGCCTGCAGCCAGAGTTATAATCCTGATAATAAAGGGATTTCCTGAATTGACGATACCATTCAGAAGCCCCGTAAAGAAGTCAATTATAGGGCCGCCGCAGATCATACACACAATAGTGCCAAGCTTAATATAGCTCCTGTCAGTTATCAGCAGCACTATAATAATGAGAAAACATATTGCCATATGAGTATACCCGTGGGTAAGAAACGCCCACCCGGACAGGCTCTTTGTTGTCCTGAAAATACCCTGCACGAGTACATTAAAAGGATCAGCCCCCAGATCAGCCAGAAGAAACAGGGTGACTCCCAGATGTGCAACTGTCAGTCCGGCAAGAAGAATAACCAGCCGCAATATAGTCTCTTTTAATCCTTTTTTCATTAAGATCTCCATTTCTTCCGAAGGCGCCTGATGTAAAGCAGTGATGCAAAATCATAAGGCGCTAATTATTCAGCAGGTCTGTGCATTTACTGCACAATTATTAATATTTTATCATATGTGGGGGGAGGAGGCAATAGAATCATCTTACAGGTCTGCCTTCTTCTTAAGTGTCAGGGGAAAATGGGTATTTCCAGAAAACACCTAATTTACCTCTTGTATATTTTGTTTTTTCTAAATATAATATAACCCTACATTAAAACACCAGACTTTTAATCATTGCTATAATCTTATTGAGAACAGGAGGCATATTGATAATGAATACATATAAGACAACAGAAATCGCAAATATTATCGGTATCCACCCTAACACTGTAAGGTTATATGAAAAGTTAGGATTAATACCAGAAGCAAGACGTAAAGAAAACGGGTACCGGATATTTACGGATCTTCATATTGAACAATTCCGTTTGGCTCGTGCTGCTCTAAAGGTTGAAATATTACAAAATGGGCTGAGGAAAAAAGCCATGAACATAATTAAAGTTTCTGCAGCAGGAAATTTTGATAAGGCTCTCATACTGACGGATGAATACCTTTCACAGTTGGAGCAAGAAAAGAATAATGCAGAAGAAGCTATAAAAATTGTTGAAGAGCTTTTAGACGGAAAAAGCCAGTCAAATGGACTGTTGCTGAAGCGCAGGGAAGTTTCTGAATACCTAGGCATTACAATGGATACTTTAAGAAATTGGGAATTGAACGGCCTGTTAAGAGTAAAAAGAAAGTCTAATGGATATCGTGTTTACACAAGTGATGATATAAGGAGACTGCGGATTATCCGGGCATTGAGATGTGCGAATTATTCACTGGCTTCTATACTGCGTATGCTGAATGCCGTATCTGTTGATCCGGATATAGATATAAAAGATGTTATCGGCAGGCCAGAAGAAAGTGAAGATATTATTACCGCTTGTGATAAACTTCTTTTATCGCTGCATGACGCTAAGGAAAATGCACTATTTATGAAAAGTACTTTAGAAAATATGAAAGAAACGTAACTATTCAGCAGATCTGTGTATTTACAAAGAAACTTATAAATCAAACCCTCCATTTTAACACCAGAGTTTTTTCTGGTGTTATTATTTTGCCATAAAATAAAGGAGGTATGCGAGTGGACGCAGCAATCAAGGTTGAGAATTTAAAAAAATCATATGGAAATATCACAGTACTTAATGATGTCAATATTTCTGTAAAAAGGGGTGAAGTCTTTGGGCTTCTTGGTGCAAATGGAGCTGGTAAAAGCACTGCTATCGAATGTATCTTAGGAACAAGGAAACCTGACAAGGGAAGAGTACGTATCCTTGGTATGGATCCTGCTGAGGACAGAAAGAAGCTGTTTGAAAATGTAGGGGTCCAATTTCAGGAGTCCAGCTGCCAGGATAACATTCTGGTATCTGAATTGTGTGAGGAAACTCAGTGTCTTTACAAGGATACTGCTGATTACAAGGCATTATTAGGGCAGTTTGGATTATCTGAAAAAATAAAGAGTCCGGTGTCAGCGTTATCGGGAGGGCAGAAGCAAAGGTTATTTATTGTTTTATCTCTGATTCCCAATCCGAAGGTTGTCTTTTTAGATGAATTGACAACGGGACTGGATACAAAGGCACGCCGTGATGTGTGGAAATGCTTGTCACAGCTGAAAGAAAAGGGATTAACTATTTTTTTAACTTCTCATTTTATGGATGAGGTGGAAGCCCTTTGTGATAAGATCATGATATTGAAAAAAGGAAACGCCGTATTCTCCGGCACAATTAAAGAAGCAGTGGAAAACAGCCCTTATAAAAACTTTGAAGATGTTTATCTTTGGTATGCGGAGGAGGAAACAGCAGATGAAAACATTTAAAACTATGCTCAAAACAGAATTAAAGCTATCTTTTAGAGGAATGGATATGTTTATTTTTGCTATCTGTATACCTGTGGCAGTTATTGTTCTGTTGGGAATCATTTATGGAAATAAACCAGCATTTGAGGGAGCGGAATATACATTCTTACAACAATCATTCGGCGCTGTATCTACGATTGCCATTGGTGCCGGCGGTTTGATGGGATTACCGCTGGTTGTATCTGACTACAGAAACCGAAAGATTTTAAAAAGGTTTAAAGTTACACCTGTGAGGCCTGTTGTAATTTTACTGGTGGAGGTAACGATTTATTCCATCTATGCTCTGGCATCCTTAGCACTTATCTACATTACAGCATTTTGTTTTTTTGATTTTAGAATGGTGGGTTCTTTTGCAGAATTTTTACTATCATTTTTACTGGTTATGTTGTCAATGTTCAGTATTGGCATGATGGTGGGGGGCATTGCGCCTAACATAAAGATGGCAGGTACAATAGCCAGTATTTTGTATTTTCCAATGCTGATCTTCTCCGGGGCAACTTTGCCCTATGAGATCATGCCTGCTGTACTGCAGAGAGTTGCTGATATACTCCCATTGACCCAAGGCATTAAGCTGTTAAAAGGAACGTCTTTAGACCTTCCCCTAGACAATATCTTTTTCCCTGTTGTTTTGATGGTAATTATAATTATAGTATGTACCGGGATATCTCTTAAATTCTTTAGGTGGGAGTAATCCATGGAAACTGTATTTCCTGAGATTTGATGATACCAGCAGCAAATGTTGGTGTCAAATTGGTGTCAGACCAATATTTTTATAAAAAATATGTGCTTCTTGGGAAAAAGTCAACTGATCCTGAAAAAATTTTTTGACAAATTCTTACAAATTCAAGCATTGGGCGGCAGGATAATTTTTTCTGCCGCTGATTTGTATTTATAGAGGAAATCTGGCCGATAGCTTGACTGATTTCTCTGGGCGCACGTGAAGTGCCGTGGGCTAAATCTGCCAGAATGCAGTTATTATGAGCAGCGCCATTTCTGAGACTTTTTACTAGATTGATTGATAGAATTGATTTATGTTTAAATGGACATCCTAAAAGGCTACGCAGTGCGTAGGAAATTGAAACTAACAAGCATTGAAAAGTGAATAATTGCAGAGAAAGGCGTGAGTCATAGAAAAGTGGCTTGCGTCTTTTTCTGTATGGAACGACGATCTGAGGAACAGAAATGGCTTGAAGAGCAGGATTGAGCAAAAGCGGCTCGAAGAGGAAATAAAAGACGTTCGGGACCAGAACTCTAAATTGAAGAACCAGGTCAATAAATCATCTGTGCAGACTCTTGATGAGGCATATAAAAAGCAAAAAGAACTGAAAAAGAGAATGAAACTTCAATTAGAGAAAATAATTCAAAAAAATTCTTCTGTGGGATCGGATATATTGTGGCGATTGTATTTGCTCTTATTGAGATATGTTTTCTTTGATTTTAAAATGCGATATTTCAGAATTTAATTGTGATTTTCAATATATTAGATTGTCCAAAACGCATTCATATGATATGATAAAAAATACGATGTGAACAGAGATTTTAAACAAATAAGACTGAGGTGAAAAAATGGCAATTAGTTACAAGAAATTGTGGAAATTGTTGATTGATAAAGACATGATGAAGAAAGATCTGCGTGCAATGACAGGAGTTAGTACAACAACGATGTCTCGATTATCAAAAGATGAAAATGTTAGTACAGAAATTGTGTCGAAGATTTGTTCTGTGTTAAATTGCGATGTTGGAGACATCATGGAATTTGTTCCAGATAAAAAAGAGGAACAGTAAGGAGGTACGGTAGCATGGATCATTCTTATCCTTATATTGCGTCTTTGACCAGAGAGCCGTTCCTTTTCTCCGAAATGCGTTCTACCGCAAAGCTGATGGCATCAGGACTTTCTGATGATGCGATTGAAAAAAATTGTAGAGCAGAATCTTTTCCAGTACCCAACGGAAAAATCCATCACACGCATGGCGAAAGCCTGCATCAAACGGCTTCATGCGCTGGAAGATGATTCACTGGTTTCTGCGATTGCATCACAGCCGACAGATGTAGCAAAACAGATTTGTCTGTATGCATTGATGAAGCGAAGCCGACTGGTCTGGGAATTTATGCTGACGGTTATTGGCGAGAAGTACCGGTTAAGGGACACGTCTTTTGGTAAGATAGATTTGAATACATTTTTTATGCGTTTGCAGGAACAGAATGATACCGTAGCTTCCTGGAGCGATACCACAATAACAAAGTTAAAACAGATTATTGCCAGCGTTTAATTGCTTTTCGTAGGAGGGAGCCAATGAGTGATAAGGTGAATTTCGGCACAGCCGAAAGAGAGGGCGGCCCGGGCCGTATAAAAGAACGCCTGGACAAAGTTCGGGCATTGATTCAGGAACCGGAGTTTCTGGAAGGAAAGGGACTGAGCAATGAGGTGAATATTAGAATCTTCTGCTATGAACCAGAGAATGAAATGGTTGTCCGCCATTTTGTGAATCAGCTGGAAAACCATCATTTAGAGTAAAAGATAACGGAACATTTATAGAAAGTGCCTCTTGTATGTGTCGCATAGAGGAAGGGTGTGAGAAATATCTTCTTGGATACTTAAATTCATGCGTTGCGGATGTTATTTTGGATGCACTGAATCCTACTATGCATTTTCAACCGGGTGATATTAGTAGATTACCATGGAGAGTTAAAGCAGATAGGAAAAAAGAAATTAGTATGTATGTACAGCAGAATATTGATGAATCACATAAAGATTGGGATTCTTTTGAAACCTCATGGGACTTCCCACACCATCCACTGCTTCGCAAAATTTCTACCATTGCGGAAGCCTTTGATCAGTGGCAGGCTGAATGTGACAATCGTTTCAATCAACTGAAAGTCAATGAGGAAGAACTGAACCGCATTTTCATCGACATTTACGGATTACAGGATGAGCTGACACCAGAGGTTGAGGATAAGGCTGTAACTGTTCGCAAAGCTGATCTTGACAGGGATATTCGCTCTTTCATTTCCTATGCGGTTGGTTGTATGTTCGGTCGCTACTCTTTGGATATGGACGGACTTGCTTATGCAGGCGGCGAATGGGATGCTGGAAAGTATGCTTCTTTCGCTGCGGATAAGGATAATATTATCCCGATTTGTGATGATGAATACTTTGAGGATGATATTGTCGGTCTGTTCGTGGAGTTTGTAAAAACGGTTTATGGTGCAGATACATTGGATGAAAATCTGAAATTCATTGCCGATGCACTTGGCGGCAAAGGTCAGCCGAAGGATGTGATTCGTAATTATTTCCTGAGCGACTTCTATGCTGACCATTGCAAGATTTATCAGAAACGCCCGATTTACTGGCTATTTGACAGCGGCAAGAAGAACGGCTTTAAGGCTCTGATTTATATGCACCGTTATCAGCAGGATACGATCGCCCGTATTCGTACCGACTAAGTACATGAACAGCAGGCTCGATATCGTACTGCCATTGCTGACCTGGAACAGCGTGTTACTAACGCTTCCACCGGCGAGCGTGTGAAGCTGAATAAAAAGCTGACTGCTTTGCAGGCACAGGATACAGAGATTAGAATTTATGAGGAAAAGATACATCACCTTGCTGATCAGATGATTTCTATTGACCTGGATGATGGCGTGATGAAGAATTATGCAATTTTCCAGGATGTTTTGGCTAAAATAAAGTAAGGGAGAAAAGTATGAGTGATGAAATCAATATGACGATTTCTATTCCCACGGATGATGATGGCTATGTTCTTCTGCAATGCGAGCATTGTGGCACATATTTTAAGGCAACTCCTTCTGATTTAGAGGATGACAGGGTGCTTCATATATTTTGTCCAAGCTGCGGTTTAATAAGTGAAAATTATGTTACGGAGGATGTGTTTGAACTTGCCATGAAAACGGTGACAAATGCCGTCAATGATATGATTTATAATGAATTTAAAAAAATGGAACGGCATAGTAAAAAAGGAATCATTACATTCAAGGTTGAAAAACGTCCGAAGCATGAAAATGAAGACCCTATTCGGTCAGGCATAGAAGCAATGGAAATTTGCAATTTTTCATGTTGCGAGCGTACTACAAAAATCAAGCCATTATTAAAGATGACGGGTGCGTATTGCCCGTTTTGTGGGGTGAAAAACTATGAAATTGAATAGAAAAGAACTTAGAAAAATCCAATATGATTTTAACAGCTGTTCAAATCGACTACTTCAGGCAGACTATGAAGATTATGCTGGGGTGCTTGCAAAATTTGTGAAATATATGGATAGCACTCCGATTATCAATGATTACATACATGGTTGCGGCAGTTGTGATTGGGATTTAGAAAAAGAAATTAAGGAAGTACAAGGATCATACGGACACTTGGTTTTCTCATTGGGTGAAACCGATGAAGAAGAAGTACGAAATGTGTATGCTGTTTTACGATATTTAGTAGAAACTAATAGTTCTGTATATCGTGGTGTTGCTATAGGATATTCTTCTTCCGCTAAATGGCAGGATAAAATCAAAGGCTTTAATGAACGATTTGTTATGGTGCTGATTCGCCATGTAGAAAGATATTTAACGAAAATAGGTATTGATATGGGAATAGATGAAAAGAATGTTTATAACGTGACTGTGCAAAATGGTCAAGCTATTATTGCAAATGATAATTCTTCTGTCACGGCAACTACAAATATTGGCGCAACTGCAAATGCAATAGAACAGTTGATTGCCGCAGTTCGAACAAAGATGGACACCCTTACATCAGATGAAGATAAAGAAGCTGCATCTGAAAGCCTGGAAGTTATAAAAGCAGAAGTCATATCTGAAAAGCCAAAGAAATCTATGATAAAAACGGCAATAGCTTCGTTGCAAGCTATAAAAGGAACCGTCGAATTTGGATCGGCTGTTACGGCTTTGATTCAGTTTGTTGGATCAATGCTATCGTAACAACGGTTAAAACTGTAAAAGAGAGCGGGGTGTTATGATGACCATAGAAGAAATTCTTGCAGGAGAATCGAAGAACGTAGAGTTCAAAGAAAGCCTGCCGGAGAAAAGCATCAAATATATGAAGTCCGTGGTTGCCTTTGCAAATGGTTATTATCCCGGATATTACTTTACAGACGATTGATGGTAAGACAGTTATTGTGGTAGAGGTTTCTGAGGGCAGACAGCGCCCATATTATATCAAAGCCCTTGGCAGAGAAGGCGGTGTATATGTTCGTGTTGCCGGAACCACCCGGCTTGCTGACGAGTATATGATAAAAGAATTGCTGTTTGAGGGAAGCAACCGCTACTACGATCAGTCTTTGTGTACCGGGTTGAATATCACGGATGAAGATATTGATGCTCTTTGCAAAGGTATGAAAGGGCAGGCAGTCAAAAACGCCCATACGGAGGAACAGAAAGCATCGATTAAAGATGTTGGCAGACAACAACTCCGTTCATGGGGCGTTCTGATTGAGCGTGATGGAAAAGATTATCCGTCCAATGCTTTTGCTATTTTAACGGGTAACGGAGGACTTCATGTTGCAACGCAATGTGGCGTGTTCAAAGGTACAACGAAAGCGGTATTTGTTGATCGACGGGAGTATACCGGTCCGCTTTGGGAGCAGATAGACGAAGCATTTCAGTTTGTTCTGCGAAATATTCACTTGGGTGCTACCATTGTGGGGATTTATCGGCAGGACATTTATGAGATTCCACCGGATGCCATTCGTGAGTTGATTATCAATGCCATGGTGCATCGTAGTTACCTGGATCATGGTACGATACAGGTTGCAGTATATGACAATCGATTAGAAATCACTTCTCCTGGAAAGCTGCCAATGGGACAAACTATGGAGCGCATGAAAGAAGGCTATTCTAAAATCAGAAATGAAGCTCTTGCTCATGCGTTTGCTTATATGAATTTGATTGAGCATTGGGGAAGCGGTATTCCGAGAATTATTGATAAAGTAAAAGCTGCCGGACTGCAGGAACCGGAGTTTATAGGTGGCGAGGTTGATTTGCGTATTAATATTTATCGAGGTCAGATTGATGGCATTGTTGACCTCAATGACTCCAATCGTAATCTCAATGATCCCAATAGTGCCGATAAAATGCCGGATAATACTATCAAAGTGCCGAATAGTGCCGATGAAGTGCCGGATAATACTATCAAAATGCCGGATAGTGAACAGGAACAACGCATTTATAAATATGTATTGGAAAATGGTTCTATAACAACAAATAAGGTGATGGAACTTCTCAATGTGAAGCAACGTAGAGCAAGGGTTATTTTGCAGTTGATGATTGAAAAAGATTGGCTGAAGAAAGCAGGTGCAGCGAGAAGCACAATTTATGTAAAAAATACGGAAGGGAGATAATGCAGCGTGGATACAGACAAAGTAATACAAGACTTGAACCGCAGATTTGCTGCACCTCTGCCGGAGTTTTATCAGCGTCGTATCATCTTTTGGTACGATGAAGATAAGGAATTTGAGGATAAGCTGGACGAAGTGGTTCTGGAAAATGCAAAGGTCATTGCACTGACTGGCAATAATGCGTTTTCTGTGAAGAAACTGCTTTCGGTAGATGATCTGACCACAAACTATCTGTGATGTGGCACGATATGTTGAGGATGAAGCCCGTTTGCATCAGCGTTTCGAAAAGCTAACTGTGGATGATTTGGCAGGAACCGAGTGCTTTCCGTGCATCAACGAAGTGATTCTGACTAAGCTGATGACAGAGATCAGCGACCATATCATTGATGTGGACAGCATAACTTCTACTGTTGAAAAGCGAAGAACCTGTGCATGGTATGAGCCGTTTGAGAATTTTTATGACGGTATCTTGCAGGTGGCAAATATGCAGAGCTTCTTTAAAGAGCATTCTGCCGGATTCCATACCGCAGAAGCAAAAGGAATCTGGAAAGAATATACGGAAAGCTATTATCAGATGGACACCTATTACCGCTTGTTTCATCTTAGTTTTCAAAAGAGTCTGGAGACTTCCAATATTCTTCTGGACGATTTGTTTAAGCACGTTGTCGATAAAGTGGAAGGACTTTATACTCATTGGTTTCTGGGCGAGTTGGGTAATAACTGGTCCGATGTATGTGCGGATGAACTGGCAACCTATGGTAAGGTTTTGGAAGTACCACAGCAGGAAGAATTTTATTATTCCCGCATAAAAACTTCAGATACCAAGGTGTTCGTGATTATTTCGGATGCTATGCGCTATGAAGTGGCGGCTACCATGGCAGATCAGCTTCAGAGAGAAACACAGAGTAAGGTTTCCATCAGCAGTATGCAGAGTATTTTTCCTTCTATCACAAAGTTCGGTATGGCATCGTTACTGCCGCACAAAGAACTGACGGTAGAGGTTCGGAATGATATTTTGACAGTTTTGGCAGATGGTCAGTCTACGGCAAGCATCTATCGGGATAAGGTTTTGAAAGCAGAAGATTCAGCGAGTGTCGCATTGAAATATAATGATATTATTGCCATGAAGCGAGCAGAGAGAAGTGCCCTGGTGAAAGGAATGGATGTGGTTTATATTTATCACGATACCATTGATGAAGCCAGCCATACTTCCGATACTGCTGTTTTTGCAGCTTGCGATAAAGCAATTTCAGAATTGAAGAATCTTGTGCGTATTATTGTAAATGAATTTGGCGGCACGAATATTTTAATTACGGCTGACCATGGATTCCTTTATACATACAGTCCTTTAAAGGAAGAGGATAAGGTAGATAAAAGAGGCTTTTTTGATGCGGATGTAGTAAACTCTGATGTTATAAAAAAAGAAAGCATCAGACGGTGTGTGGAATATGGAAGAAGATATGCAATTATGCAGAAAGGTGTACAGCCAGATTATTTGATGCCTGTAAAATTTCTGGGGGGAAATACAGAGTTTGAAGGATTTACTCCAAGAGAGAGTATCCGGATTAAGATGAGTGGCGGTGCTATGAATTTTGTGCATGGTGGTATCAGCTTGCAGGAAATGGTTGTTCCGGTGATCGAGTACCACTATCTCCGCAATGATTCTATGGAGTATAAACGTAATAAGCAGAAATATGATACCAAACCGGTAACAGTCAATCTGCTGTCCGCAAATCGTAAAATCAGCAATATGATTTTCTCACTGAACTTCTATCAGAAGGATGCAGTCAGTGCAAACCGTGAAGCGGCTACTTATCAGGTTTACTTTACGGATGAAAATGGCCAGCGACAACGGTGCAGAAAGAACTTTCCGCTGCCAGTTTAATCTGAAATCTCTGAAATACAGCAATACCGCTACTTACTATCTGGTAATTGCAGATGAACAGAGAGTGCAGATGCCACAACGTGAGCCGTTTCAGATTGACATCGCCTTTGCGGTGGATGAGTTCAATTTTTTTAGTTAATACCGCAGGAGGATAAAGATGGAGCAATTTACAGAGGGTGAAAATACCCGTGAAGAAATAAAGAACAAGCTCCGTCAGGATTTTGACGGTAAGATTGTTCGGAAAGACCTGACAAAAATCAAGGAAGGGGCGAATGTTCCGGTTTATGTCCTTGAGTTCCTGTTGGGGCAGTATTGCAGCTCAGATGATGAAACTGTCATTGAAAAAGATGTACAAAATGTAAAGCGGATTCTTGCTGACAACTTTGTATGCCCGGATGAATCGCAGAAGATTCTTTCTCAGTTGCGTAAAAAAGGATTGCTTTTTTGCAGAGTTTTTTGATCTGGGAGTTGGCAATGTACCGATTACTGACAAAAACCCGGAAAGTTTGATCGTTTACTCTGTGGTGGTATCTGGTGCATTGTTCAGTTGGATTATGAAGTTGAAGGTGACAATAACTTTGGCATTGAGGATATTGACGGGAATCCGCTTTGTTCTAAACAAAAAAGCAGAAAGAGATTTCGCCAATTAGTATCCGTAAGTTGACAACGATTCGGTTGCCACACATTGATATTGATGAATTGAAGCAGAGACGAAAAGCCTTTACAAAAGACGAATGGCTGGATATTCTTCTCCGTTCTATCGGCATGACCGAGAAGGTGGCACTTCCTACATTGACTGCCCTTTGCTCGATTGCACTGGGAAAACCAGTGGTCAGCAATCTGGCAATTCTGGGAGATATTACAATCAGCGGCACGATGATAAAGGTGGATGAACTTGCCAATACGCTTCAAGTATGCCTGGACAGTGGTGCAAAGAAGGTGCTGATTCCGAGTACCTCGTTTGTTGATTTCGCAAGTGTTCCGGCTGATCTGATGAGTACATTCCAGCTGATTCCGTATCAGAGTGCGTAGGATGCTGTGTTTAAGGCGCTGGGTGCCATTCATGTGGTTTTAACAGGTATGTATGCTGGTCAAAATATTAGGAATCAGCTGTCAGCATATTTATTTAATAGAGAGGCAGTTGAGGAATATCTGGTATCCGTGAAGGTTGGACATCCGATTGCACCTCCGGATCCGTAAACCTCTTGATTTTTTGTGGGATTTAAATTACACTCTTTATATAAGTTAGTAGTTACTTCAATGCTAATTTTTAAGTTAAAAGCGAAATCTCTGGCAGCTAGAAAAATGATATCCCCATCGTTGGATAAATTTCCAGTGGTGGGGAAAATTTTATATTAATATTCGCCATTTCTTCTTAGGTTCAAATTTCCCACATCCTTCACAGGTCTGTGGCCAGTTGATTTTCCACTCAAAATATTCATCTCTGGTAATCTCACCGGATTTCAATTCATCCATATTGCAGGCCTGTTTTATTATTGAAGTATTAAAAAAGAATATTTATAATTAGAGTCAGAAATGGAGGGATAAGATGTTTAGAATTGGTGAATTTTCAAAACTGACACAAGTATCTGTTCGTATGTTACGATACTATGATGAAACTGGTTTACTAAGACCAGCGGAAATTGACTCATGGACTGGATATCGTATGTATTCAGTTGAACAGATACCTACTTTAAATAAAATTATATATCTACGTGACAGTGGGTTCAATGTGGCTGAAATAGCAGTTGCCCTTAATGGTGAAAATGATACTTTAATTATAGAGCAGCTTGATAAAAAATATGAAGATATTAAACATAACATACATACAGAGCAAGAAAAGCTAAAAAAAATTGAACTTGCTAAAAATGAGTTGTTGAATGGAAAAAATGAAATACATTACAATATTTCTATAAAATCTGTTCCAGGTTACCAGGTTCTGTCATTGAGAAAAGTAATACCTGACTATTATTCTGAGGGTGGATTGTGGAATGAATTATCAGAATTTGCCAAACAGCATAGAGTTGAACTCCTAAGTGATACATTTTCTATTTATCATGATGAAGATTACAGGGAAGAAAATGTTGACGTGGAACTATGTGTGGTTGTAAGCAAAGCTGGTAAAGATATAGAACCCTTTAAATTCCGGCGCACTGAACCTGTTCCTATAATGGCTTGTACTATGGTCTATGGAAATTTTTCAAATATTGCGGCTGCATATCTCACATTTGCAAAATGGTTACAAAATAATAGTCAGTATAAAATGAAAGGTGAAAATAGGCAAATTGTACATCGTGGTCCGTGGAATGAAGAAAATCCACAGAAATATTTAACTGAAATTCAGATACCTTTAGAAAAAAACTATGAAAACGTCTTGTGATTTTGCAGGACGTTTTTTCTTGACTCTCACATGATGTTAGGGTTTACTGTTTGATTACAGATAAATGAAAATGGAGGAAAAAATATGAAAACTTATAACGTAAATTCGATAGGAATTATCTGTAACAATGAAACAGGAACATTTATTAAACTAAAGGCTGAATTTATTCCAGCATTAAAGGCTTTGGATGGTTTTAGCCATATCAATGTTCTTTGGTGGTTCAGTGATTTTGATAAGGAAGAATATAGGTCTGTATTAGAGACAGAACAGCCTTATAAAAATGCTCCAGAAAAGATGGGTATTTTTGCCACAAGGTCGCCAATACGTCCAAACCCTATTGCATTAACGGCAGTAGAGATTATTCATGTAGATTATCAGAATGGTATTATCCAGATTACCTACATTGACGCTAATGACAATACACCTATTATTGACATCAAGCCTTATACACCGAGCCTTGACAGAGTGGAAACACCAGTTGTTCCCGGATGGTGCAGCCATTGGCCGAAAAGTTTAGAGGAATCTGGAACATTTGCATGGGAGCAAGAATTTAACTTTTAGGAGTGGTGCATGATGAGTCTACAAGATTATATATCTGAAAAGCCGGCTATCCATACGGAACTAGGATTGGTTCTCATGGCAAACAGTAGAAAAGGCCACAAAGGAAGAAAATTAAGAGAGGGCGAAAGCTGGCGAAGTGATGGCAGATACAGTTACCGCTGCACAGATGTTCGGACAGGCAAACGTCTTACCATCTATGCACAGGACTTACCAGAATTGAGAGATAAGGAAGAAGTAAAAGCCGCAAAGAAAGAGCATAGAAAAGCAGAACTGCTACCGAAAATTTCCGCTCATATCATGCGCCACACAGTTTGTACCAGAATGGCAGAGTGCCGTATGGATATAAAAGTTTTACAGTATATCATGGGTCATGCACACATTGATGTGACTATGGAAGTATATAACCATTTAGGTGACAGAGCGAGAATTGAAAATGAGGTTGCGAAGCTGGACAGCATGGCGGTAAACTTCTGACACCAGAAAAACAAAAATAGGTGTCAAATTGGTGTCAAAATAGAAAAAATGACAATTTCAAGAGAAATAGATTGCTGCAAACCAGTGATTTTAAAGGGTTGCTAAAAAAATCAGAAAAAATTAGCACTCACCTCTTGACAGTGCTAACAATATGTGCTATAAAATATATAACAAATGAAACAAATACAACAACCAATTCGGTTACAACAGCCGATACAGTTAATATAAATCCAAGGAGGAATGACTTATGTTATTAAGGAACAGAGCGTTTGATTTATTTGATGAGATGTTTAAGGATCCGTTTTTTGACCGTGTAATTGATAATGGAACAGCGCAGGTCATGAAGACGGATGTGAGAGAAAAGGACAATGGTTATCTGGTTGATATTGAACTGCCTGGTTACGCAAAGGAAGATATTAAGGCAGAGTTAAAAGACGGCTATCTGACTATTACAGCCATCAGAAATGACAATAAAGAAGAGAAAGATGAGAAGGGCCGTTATATCCGGAGAGAGCGCTATACAGGAACCTGCAAGAGAAGCTTCTATGTAGGGGAGAATGTAAAACAGGAGGATATCAAGGCAGGGTTCCAGGATGGAATATTGAGACTGGCAGTGCCAAAGGATACTCCGAAGCCGGTAGAAGAAAAACCGAAATTCATTTCGATTGAATAATTTATATCCATGTACCGGGAAGGCATAACATTACTGTTCACTCCGCGGCCAGTAACACGCTCCGTGATGCACAGAAACGGCATAACTGCCTTCCCGTTCACATAGACTTTGGAACATGTTGACAGATGAATTTTGCCGCATATGAGCGGCACGATGCTCTAAACAGGCAGAAATGTCTGGTTAATTTTTAAGGAGGAATGACTTATGTTATTTAGAAACAGAGCGTTTGATTTATTTGATGAGATGTTCAGAGACCCGTTCTTTAGCGGAGCATTTGAAAGCGGTACAACACAGCTGATGAAGACAGATGTCCAGGAACAGGACAATGGCTATCTGGTAGACATTGAGCTGCCGGGGTATACAAAAGAAGATATCCAGGCAGAGTTAAAAGATGGATACCTGACCATCACAGCCAATAAGAACGAAAGCAAGGACGAAAAAGATGACAACGGCAAATTTATCCGCAGAGAACGTTACAGCGGGACCTGCAAGAGAAGCTTCTACGTTGGCGAAGGAGTTAAACAGGAGGATATCAGGGCAGGCTTTAAGGATGGAATCTTAAGGCTCGCAATTCCTAAGGCAGTCCAGCAGCAGGTAGAAGAGAAGCCGAATTATATAGCTATTGAGTAGTGTAGAGCAGACATCTTATAAATAAGAGGTAAGTAAAAAAGCTGTACCGGCCATTTGCAACAGGCCGGTACAGCTTTTGTGCGTCTATGGCACGGCAGCTCTCGGAATGTTCGTGCATTTTTGCGCGAAGTTACTTCACGGAACAGTGGAAGGCTGAATTGTTATGCTCTGTGACCAATAACGCGCTCGATACTTGATATTTTGCATAAAATAGGGTAATCTTAATGATAGATTATATGCGGCTCCCTCGCCTCGATGGGGTCATTATAAAAATAATTAGGAAATGAGGTTAAATGGAATGGAAAGAGCTTATGAAAAATTTCTTCGTTATGTGGTAGTTCCCACGGCGAGTGATTATGAGAGCACCACAGTGCCCACGACTAAGGAGCAGTTTGTGCTGGCCAGGCAGCTGGTAAAAGAGATGCAGGAGCTGGGGATCCAGGATGCAAGGGTAGATGAAAACTGTTATGTATATGGCATGATTCCGGCCACAGAGGGGTATGAGGACAAGACTAAGATCGGGTTCATCGCTCATATGGATACAGTATCTGATTTTGCGGACCATCAGGTGAGGCCGATTCTCCATGAAAATTATGACGGAGGGGATCTGGAGCTGGGTGAGAGCGGCCGTAAGCTGGAGGTAAGGACTTTTCCTCATCTGACTAAACTGGCAGGCAGGACGCTCATAACCAGTGACGGGACAACAATACTTGGTGCAGACGACAAGGCGGGAATTGCAGAAATCCTGACTATGGCAGAAAGGCTGAAGGAAGAGGGTATTCCCCACGGACAGATCTCCATAGGGTTTACTCCCGATGAAGAGGTTGGACAGGGTGCAGATCTGTTTGATGTGGAACATTTCGGGGCTGAGTTTGCCTACACGGTTGACGGCGGCAGCGAGGATGAACTAGAGTATGAAAACTTTAATGCCAGCGGTGCAAAAATAGAAGTGACCGGCTTTAACGTACATCCGGGCAGCTCCAAGGATACTATGATCAATGCGTCTGCTGTGGCATCGGAAATCAACGAAATGCTTCCAAAGAGAGAAACACCGAGGGATACAGAAGGATATGAGGGGTTCTATCATCTGGAATATATATCAGGCACCGTGGAAAAAGCAAAACTTTCTTACATTATAAGAGATCATGACTGGGATAAATTTAAAAAACGCGAGCAGATCATGACTGATATCTGCGAAAAAATGAATGAGAAATACGGAGAGGGCACTGTTAAGCTGACTATCAAAGAGCAGTACCGGAACATGGCCGAGAAGATCAGGGAATGCTTCCACCTCATAGAAAATGCGTCAAAAGCTATGGAAAATG
Source organism: Murimonas intestini (assembly GCF_024622195.1). Classification (NCBI taxonomy): domain Bacteria; kingdom Bacillati; phylum Bacillota; class Clostridia; order Lachnospirales; family Lachnospiraceae; genus Murimonas; species Murimonas intestini. The sequence continues at coordinate 28,927 of NZ_JANKBI010000018.1, read as the reverse complement.
CAGGCATCAAGCCGTTTACACTGCCGATCCGCGGCGGCACAGACGGGGCACGGCTCAGTTTTATGGGACTTCCATGCCCAAATCTGGGTACCGGCGGCTATGCATTCCATGGACCATATGAGCATATCACAGCAGAAGGCATGGACAAGGCTGTGGATGTGCTGACTGAAATTGTAAAATTATATTCAGAGTAGGAACTGCAGGCCGGGACATTGGAGAGAGGCGGATAAGTATGGCAAAAGAAGTTAAAACAAATGCAATGAGGATTCTGGACAAAAATAAAGTTGCCTATGAAATGATCCTCTACGAATGTGATGAGTTTATTGACGGCCTTCATACCCTGGAAAAGACAGGGGCGCCTGCGGCTCAGTCCTTTAAGACACTTGTGGCTCAGGGAAAGAGCGGGGAATACTATGTATTTGTGATACCTGTGGCGCAGGAGGTCCAGCTGAAGCTGGCGGCCAGGGCCGTGGGCGAGAAGTCTGTGGAGATGATACATGTAAAGGATATTAATAAGATCACTGGCTATGTCAGGGGAGGCTGCAGCCCGCTGGGAATGAAAAAGCAGTACAAGACAGTAATACAGAAGAACGCCCTGGATTTTGATGAGATCTATGTGAGCGGAGGAAGGCTTGGGGCTACGATAAAGCTCTCTCCAAAGGATCTGTCCAGGGTAACAGGGGCAGTATTTGAAGACCTGACAGGTCAAAATGGATAAGAGGTGACAGATGTTAGAATTTATTAGTGGGTTATTGACGAGTCTGGATGACTTCCTGTGGAATATCCCCCTCATTTTTTTGATACTCTTTACAGGGATATATCTGACAGTCAGGCTTAAGGGACTTCAGTTCAGAAGACTTCCAAGAGCCCTGAAATACATGTTTAAGAATGAAGAGGGCGGAGAAGGGGAGGTAACCAGCTTTGCGGCGCTCTGCACTGCGCTCTCTGCCACTATAGGTACAGGAAATATTGTGGGAGTGGCTACCGCTCTTGTAGCCGGAGGTCCCGGCGCTCTGTTTTGGATGTGGGTGGCCGCCCTGTTCGGAATGGCGACAAAGTATGCGGAAGGCGTTTTGGCGATCAAGTATCGGGTGATTGGAAAGGATGGTCATGTGCTGGGCGGTCCCTTCTACTACATAGAAAATGGTATGGGCAGCAGGTTTAAATGGCTTGCTAAAATGTTTGCATTTTTCGGAGTTATTGTTGGTCTTCTGGGAATGGGAACCTTTACGCAGGTTAATGGCATCACAGATGCTGTAAAGAACTTTTTTGATCCCCAGACAGCGTGGAGCCTTTCCATTTTTGGCCGGGAATACTCATGGACTGTGCTTATAGCAGGCATCATACTGACTGTCTGTACCGGGCTTGTGATCATAGGCGGAATCAAGAGGATATCCAAGGTATCTGAGATCGTAGTCCCGTTTATGGCAGGACTTTATATACTGGTCATTGTTGTGCTTCTGGTCCTTAATTTTGATAAGATCCCTCAGGCCTTTGCACAGATCTTTGAGGGAGCCTTTGGCCTGCGTGCTGCGGCTGGCGGGGCATTGGGAGCCATGATGGCAGCCATGCAGAAGGGGATTGCCCGGGGAATTTTCTCAAATGAGGCAGGCCTTGGAAGCGCGCCGATCGCGGCAGCGGCCGCCCAGACGAATGAGCCGGTGAGACAGGGGCTTGTATCTATGACGGGAACTTTTATAGATACTATCGTAATCTGTACCATGACAGGCCTTGCGATCGTACTGACAGGGACATGGGATATAGGGCTGGAGGGTGTGGCTGTTACAACTACGGCCTTTGTTCAGGGCCTTCCCTTTGCAGAGAGCGTCAGCGCCTTTATCCTGATGATCTGCCTCGTCTTTTTTGCATTTACAACTATTTTGGGATGGAATTATTACAGTGAGCGCTGCCTGGAATACTTGTGCAAAGGAAACAGGAAAATCGTGCAGAGCTACAGATGGCTGTATATCCTTGCCGTTTTTATAGGTCCGTTTATGACTGTTTCAGTTGTCTGGACTATAGCGGATATCTTTAATGCCCTGATGGCATTGCCGAACCTGATAGCCATTGTGGCACTGTCGGGAGTCATTGCGGCGGAGACGAAAAAATATTTCAGCAAGCCCCATCGCCAAGGGTGATTTTCATGGGTTTGCAGGTAAAATTAAGAGAGGATCTGTCCGGTGCCAATGGGGCACTCAGGGCAGATCCTCTTTTATATAATTTTGCAGCAGCAGCGCAGTTACCAGGCGCGTTTTAAGATAGAAATGACGTCCGCTGTATCAGCTTTTTTGGGGTTTACTATCATGGCTCCGTCATTTACAGCTGCCTGAGCCACTTTTTCGAAATCCTTTTCTAATACGCCCACCTCCTGCAATGTCAGCGGAAGGCCGCACATTTCATGCAGCCGGCAGGTCATCCGGCGTATCATTTCAACGGTCTTTGACGCACGCTCCTGTCCGGGAGTGGAGGCATAAGTCTCTTCGTCAGTCATAAAGAGCAGCAGCTTAGCATAATCTTCCTCACATTTATCCATGTTGTATTCCAGACAGTAGGGCAGCAGAATGGTCATGGCTTCCGCATGGGGCACGCCGCAGATACCGCCCAGAGCGTGGCCTATGGCGTGAACGATTCCCACCATAGAATTGGAAAAGGCGGCTCCTGCCATTAAGGAGCCATTTGCCAGGGCCATGCGCGCCTCTTCATCCCTGCCGTTTTTTACCGCTGTATAGAGATTGGAGCAGATCATCTTGATGGCTGCAGATGCATATGCATCGCTGAGAGGATTTTTCTGGAGACAGGAGTATGCCTCTATCGCATGGCAGAGTGCATCCATGGCAGTGGAAGCTGTCATTTTGGGGGGCAGGCTTACGGTCATACGGGGATCCAGCACTGCTGCGTCAGGCTGGAGGTAGTATGAGATAAATTCCATCTTTACCTGTTTTTCTACGTTTTTAATAACTGCCACCAGAGTGGATTCCGACCCTGTGCCGGAGGTGGTGGGAATGATCACAAAGGGGATCTGGCGTCCCCTGCCGATGCATTCACATCCCATAAGCTCCAGGATGTCTGTAATATCCTGGGAGAGAAGCATTCTGACACCTTTAGCAGTGTCAATGACAGAGCCGCCCCCCGCGGCCACAATGCCGTCGCAGCCGGATTTCCTGTACAGGGCTGCGATCGCGTTTACTGTCTGGTCCGAGGAATCAGCCGGGATATCAGTAAAGACTGCAGCAGGCACGATACCGCCGGCACCCAGAGCGTCCAGCACTGTCTGCATTGTTCCGATCTTAGCCAGGACATTGTCTGTCAGCAGTATGGGGGATTTGCATCCCAGGTTTTCAAGTTCTGTGGGAATGTTTTCAAGCGCATATTTTCCGGCTAGAATTTTTGCGCTGTTCTGAAATTCATAATAAGCAGGCTTCATGGCAGATAGTTACTCCTTTTCAGGCCTTCCGGGACAAGTACTGCTGCGGTGCCGCACATATCTGGCGGTACTGAAGAGTAAACATGCCCAGGAGAATGCGGCCGTAGATATTCAGTGTACAATGTTCTTTTTCTGGTACTTCTTTGAGAATACGCCTTGTCATGACCCGGGGGAAGAGATAACCCTCTGCCAGGTCTGCACAGCGGCACAGGGACATGGTCTTCTGGACATCGCCCTCCAGGATGAAGCCGTGGGCGCTGTAGGAGCCTGACAGACCCAGCTGTCCTGTGAGGACAAGAAAGGCGGAATCAATACTCTTAAATGTGATGCGTACATTCCGGCAGTCTGGTGTGTATTCCTTCAGGCGGTTCAGAGAGTCTCCTGATTTTTCAAAACACAGGAAGGGCCCGTTTTTAGAAGCCTTCAGGCAGTAAACCATGCCCTCGGGCCAGGAAGAGATTTCTTTTGCGATCCTTGTATCGCAGGCAGCCAGCTGCTTTAAAGCCCCAAACAGGAAATACAGGACAATTGCGCAGATATTTTTCTTTAGTGTCAGGGACAGGCGTTTTTTCAAACTCATAGGAACCTCCATAAAAAACGATCCAGTTGTGATCGTGTGAAATAATGCCAGATCAATTTCACACTTATATATCACTAGACTCAAATATTTTGAATTACCAATTAAATAGAGTATAGCACAGATGGTTTGGTTGTCAAGATAAATACACCGGGGAATAAGGTAGGGATAACCGGATTATTTATAAAATTTTAACATAATCTAGCGGGATTCGATTATAAAGATGTGTTATCATATAATCAGTCGATGGCTGGTCAGCCGGAGAAAGGGGTTGATTTATATAGAAAAATTAGATAATAATGCACATTCAGTATTTCTGCTGTCTTATCACTTGATTATGGTGGTAAAATATAGGAGGAATGTCATAGATTATAAAGTCTCCAAACGTGCTGAAGAGATCTTCTGTTATATTGCGCCAAAGTATGGGATCACGCCGGAAGAATGGAACCATGGCAAAGATCATGTACATGTGAAGTTCCGTGCCCAGCCGAAAAGTGAACTCAGCAAGTTTATCAATGCTTATAAGAGTGCAAGCAGCAGGCTGATCAAAAAAGAGTTCCCGCAGATACGGGAAAAGCTCTGGAAAGAGGCGTTTTGGAGCCAGAGCTTTTGCCTGCTCAGTACGGGCGGGGCCCCCATAGAAACAATACGCACTTATATAGAAAGCCAGGGGGAAAAGCATGAACAGGGATAATAAACCACACAAAAAGAAAACGGATTCTGTCAGGAGGAAATAGTATGGCTGGATATAAGAAAACAGGCGGGTTCGGTGACCTGGAGGACTTTGAAAGGGAGGCTTTCGTAAAACTGGAAGGCGTTACTAAGGTTTATCATATGGGGGAGATAGATATCCATGCAGTGGATGGTATTGATTTTGAGATCGCCAAGGGTGAATTTGTAGTGATCGTGGGCCCCAGCGGCGCAGGCAAGACAACGGTTCTGAATATCCTGGGAGGGATGGACACGGCTTCAGGGGGCAAGGTACTGGTAGATAACAGAAATATAGCCAGATATTCCCAGAAGCAGCTGACCTCCTACAGAAGGGATGATATAGGGTTTGTCTTCCAGTTTTATAATCTGGTGCCTAACCTGACTGCTTTAGAGAATGTGGAGCTGGCCCTTCAGATATGCAGGAATCCTCTGAATGCCAGGGAAGTGCTTGAGGATGTGGGCCTTGGAGAAAGACTGAACAACTTTCCGGCACAGCTCTCAGGCGGGGAGCAGCAGCGTGTCTCGATCGCCAGAGCGCTTGCCAAGAATCCTAAGCTTCTGCTGTGCGATGAACCTACAGGAGCCCTGGATTACCAGACAGGCAAAGCTATACTGAAGCTATTGCAGGATATGTGCAGGCTTAAGGGCATGACGGTCATTGTCATTACACACAATACCGCCCTGACGCCCATGGCGGACAGGGTGATCAAGATCAAAAACGGGAAGGTCTCCCAAATGTACAAGAATGAGACTCCTGTATCCGTAGAATATATTGAATGGTAGGGGATCAGATGAAGAAGCGTGCACTCAGAAAAGATTTTTTTATGGAAATCAGAAAGAGCTTGAACAGGTTCATATCTATCTTTTTTATCGTAGCACTGGGAGTTGCCTTTTATTCAGGAATACAGGCTTCTGCTCCTGACATGCGCTATACAGGGGATGCATTCTACGATGAGCGGGACACTATGGATCTGAAGGTCATCAGCACTCTGGGAATAACAGACAAAGATGTGGAGGCGCTGAAGGCTCTTGACGGGATAGACAGGGTAGAGCCCGGATATATGCTGGATGCCATGACAGGCTCCGGTGAAGATGAAAAGGTATTACATATTGAGTCTGTCCTGCCGGAAATGAATAAGCTTACCTTGTCAGAAGGTGAGATGCCGCAAAATGAAGGGGAATGCTTTCTGGATTCTGAATTTGCGGCAAATGCAGGATATAAAGTGGGAGATACCCTGACGCTGCGCCTTGATAAGGATACTGACGAAGATACTTTGAAGACGCTGGAATATAAAATATCAGGGATTGGCAGCAGCCCGGCTTATATTTCATTCAGCCGCGGCAGTACAAATATCGGGACTGGTGAGGTCAGCGGGTTTGCATACATATTACCTGAAAACTTTGACCAGGAGGTCTATACCCAGGCTTATATGAAGGTTAAGGGAGCGCAGGAGCTGGTGTGCTATTCCCAGGAGTATGAGGATCTGGTGGCGGAGGTACAGGGCCAAGTTGAGGGTATCGAGGATATCCAGTGTGAGCAGAGGTATAATGAGATACTCGATGGCGCTGATGATAAGATCGCGGAGGCACAGTCAGAACTGGATGAGGGCCAGAGTGAGGCAGATCAGAAGCTCTCAGAGGCTGAATCAGAGCTGATTGAAGGAGAATCTGAACTGGCGGAGGGCGAGTCAGAGCTGGCAAAGGCGAAGGCAGATCTGGAGGACGCCCAAAAAGAGCTGGCAGACTCCAAAGCGACCATTGAGGAAAAGCAGGAGGAATGGAATAATTCTAACGAAGAACTGGGCAATGCCTGGCAGCAGTATGCTGATGGAAAAGCCCAGCTTGAGGCCAAGGAGGCGGAGTATAACGCATCCTACCCGGATGCCCAGGCCCAGATAGACAATGGGTGGCAGCAGCTCTCAGATGGAAAGGCACAGCTGGAGCAGGAAGAGGCAAATTATAATGCGGGCGTGGCGGAGCTTCAGGGGAAGAAGGATGAATATGAGTCAGGAGTTGCCCAGATCGCTCAGGCAAGACAGGATCTGGAGGCCGGTGAGGCTCAGCTTGCGGCAGCAAAGCAGGAGTATGATGCGGGTATGGCCGGACTGGATTCTGCCAGGGAGCAGCTGGCAGCGCTTCAGCAGCTGATCGATGCAGGGAGCGCCACAGAGGAGCAGATAGCGGCAGCTTCTGCTATAGAGGCCACCATTGCTGAGCAGGAGCCAGGCTTAACTGCAGCTGGCCAATATATAGCAGAGCAGGAACAGCTGCTTCAGGCCTCGCGTGCCGAGCTGGATGCGCAGGAGGCAGCCCTTCCTGATGCCGGAACGGTACAGGCGGAATTTGATGCAGCCCAGGCACAGCTTGACCAGGGCAAAAACCAGCTGGACGCAGCCAGGACAGAGATAGCAAATACGGAGGCCCAGCTGACTTCAGCCCAGGCCCAGCTGGATTCAGCATCAGCCCAGCTGCAGCAGGCCAGGGAAGAGCTTGCGTCAAATGAGGCGGCTCTTGCAGCAGCCCAGACCCAGTTGGATGACGGGGCGGCTCAGCTGGAGGATGGACGTAAACAGATAGCTGACGGTGAACAGCAGATAGCTGACGGCGAAAAAGAAATTGAGGATGCAGAAAAAGAGATAGCAGAGAATAAGAAGAAGCTGGAGGACGGCAGGAAAGAGTATGAGCAGGCTAAAATCGATGCCCAGGATGAACTTGAAAAGGGCAGACAGAAGATAGAAGATGCAAAGGCTGAGCTGGCTGACCTTGAGATGCCGGAGTGGATCATATATGACAGGTCATCTCTGAGTGAATATACAGGTTTTGGGGATAATGCAGACAGGATGAAAAATATAGGAGAGGTTTTCCCTGTCCTGTTCTTCCTGGTGGCAGCGCTTATCAGCCTGACGACCATGACCAGGATGGTTGAGGAGGAGAGGACACAGATCGGGACTATGAAGGCCCTGGGTTATTCTAAATGGCCTATCATGTCAAAGTATGTCTACTATGCACTGCTGGCGACAGTGGGCGGCAGTGTGTTCGGCGCCCTGATAGGTGAGAAGGTATTCCCGTGGGTGATCATAAGGGCTTATGAGATCATGTATCATATTCCTAATCTGGAGATCCCATACAATCTGCAGTTTGCTCTGATAGCTACCGGGGCCGCAGTGTTCTGTACAATGGCGGCAACGCTTGCGTCCTGCTACAAGGAGCTTTCAGAGACGCCTGCTTCCCTCATGCGCCCGCCTGCGCCTAAGCAGGGCAAGAGGGTGCTGCTTGAGAGAGTGACATTTATCTGGAAGCATTTAAGCTTTACCTGGAAGTCCACGATCAGGAACCTGTTCAGATATAAGAAGCGGTTCTTTATGACTATATTCGGAATTGGAGGCTGTATGGCGCTGATGCTTGTGGGATTTGGCATCAGGGACTCCGTTACAAACATTGCAGTCCTGCAGTACGGGGAACTGCAGCTTTATGATGGCATGGTCATTCTGAATGAAGATGCCAGTGATCCGCAGATAGAGGAGCTGGAAGAGTTCCTGTCTGAGAATCCCAAAGCTTCAGAAAAACTTCCTGCTGTAATGAAAAAGGTAAAGATGACATCATCTTCGGCATCAGGCAATCAGGAGGTATACCTGGTGGTTCCGGAAAATCTGGATGATTTCAGCAAATTCTTTGTGCTGAGAGACCGCAGGACAAAGACCCCATATACGCTAGATGATAGCGGAATCGTCCTGGCTGAGAAGACAGCCAAGCAGCTGGGGGCTGGTGTGGGGGATACTGTAGAGATTGTGGAAGATAATGGAAAGAACAAAGAAGCAAAAGTATCCGCCATCTGTGAGAACTATGTGAGCAACTATGCTTATATGGCCCCGGGAATGTACAAAGACCTTTATGGAGATGAGGCCAAATACAACAGTATTTTCTTTATGACTCCTGAACATGACAGTGCGTCAGCGTCCCAGTTAGGTCAGGAAGCGCTGAAATATAAGGGGGCTCTGAGCGTCAGCTACACCGGAAGTGTCATGAATGAGGTCAACGATATGCTGAGCAGCCTGGATACTGTAATCGTGGTCCTGATTACATCTGCCGGTATGCTTGCATTTGTGGTATTATATAATCTGAATAATATCAATATCAATGAGCGGAAGCGGGAGCTGGCTACCTTCAAGGTGCTCGGTTTCTACGACAAAGAAGTATCCGCCTATGTATACAGGGAAAATATCCTGCTTACCCTTATAGGGGCGGCCGTGGGCTCAGGGCTGGGGACTATCCTGCACCGGTTTGTCATTGTTACAGTTGAAGTGGATGCTGCCATGTTTGGAAGGAATATTGAACCATTGAGCTTTGTATATTCCATCCTGTTTACATTTGCATTCTCACTTTTTGTAAATGGTGTCATGTACTTCAAGCTGAAGAAAATTGATATGGTAGAATCATTAAAAAGTATAGAATAGAGGTCAAAATGAAATTACCAGAAGCGTTTGCCGATAAAATGAAGAACATCCTTGGAAAGGAGTATGAGGCTTTTGAGGCGGGGTATGATATGCCCCGCCAGTATGGGCTGAGGGTGAATACTCTCAAGATCAGCACGGAAAAGTTTGAGCATATTGCGCCGTTCCATCTGACAAAGATACCCTGGATAGAAAATGGTTATTACTATGAGGAGGAGGACGCTCCGTCCCGCCATCCATATTATTATGCAGGTCTGTACTATCTGCAGGAGCCCAGCGCTATGACTCCCGCTTCCAGGCTGCCTGTAAATCCCGGGGAGAAGGTGCTGGATCTGTGTGCTGCTCCGGGAGGGAAGGCCACAGAGCTGGGGGCAAGACTGAGAGGAGAGGGGCTGCTTGTGGCAAATGACATCAGCGCGTCCAGAGCAAAAGCCCTGCTTAAAAATGTGGAAGTATTCGGAATCCCCAATTCATTTCTGATCAATGAGGTGCCGGGCAATATATCAGACAGGTTTGAAGAATTCTTTGATAAGATACTGGTAGATGCCCCGTGCTCCGGGGAGGGGATGTTCAGAAAGGAGCCGGAGGTCATGAAGGCCTGGAGTGAGGACAAGCCGGCTGCCTGCGCCAGGGTGCAGAAGGAGATCATCCTGCAGGCGGCAAAGATGCTGCGGCCCGGCGGAATGCTCCTGTATTCTACCTGTACATTTTCACCGGAGGAGAATGAGCAGGTTATCCAGTATCTGCTGGATAACAGGGAAGATTTTGAATTAGTGCCGGCCAAAGGGTATGATGGATTCTCAGAAGGACGCCCTGATCTGGCAGGTGGCAATGAAGAACTGAAGAAGTGTGTGCGCATCTGGCCTCACAAAATGCAGGGTGAGGGACATTTTCTCGCATTGCTGCATAAGAAGGGGGATTCCTTAAATACTGGCGCTGCTGCTGTAACGTCAGCGGTGCAGGACGGGCAGCAGAAGGAAGAGAAGGCCGTGGTCCCGGCTTCGGAAGGACTGAAAGGGGCCAAAAATATCACGAAAACAGATAAGGCTGTGCTGGAAGAATTTTTCTGTGATGTCTATATGGATATAGACTGGAGCAGGGTAGAAATACGTAAGGGTCAGGTCTATTACGTACCTGGCGCCCTGGGAGAACAGAGAGGTGTGAATTTCCTCCGCAATGGACTGTATCTGGGCGAACTGAAGAAGGACAGGTTTGAACCCAGCCAGTCATTTGCCATGGCTTTGCATAAGTCAGACTACAGGATATGCCTGAATTTTCCATGGACGGACAGCAGGGTATCAAAATATCTGCGGGGAGAGACAGTGACTGTAGACGATATGCCTATCAAACGCCAGAGGGGCTGGCAGCTCATCTGCGTGAACGGGTACCCCCTTGGCTGGGGCAAGCTTGTAAACGGCCTTTTAAAGAACAAATATCTCCCGGGATGGAGGATGAGATAGAAGAAAAAGGGAGAAACGGAAAAATATGTCGAAAAAGGTTGTTTTAGGGGTGGAAATTCATTAACCGATTGTATATAATGAAAGATGCGTTGAAAATATAGCAAAGTAAAAGTGACTGTCCGGCGTCTGTTATAAAATACCGGCTGGTTACAAGAGTGAAAAGGAGAGAAGTTCATGGAAGTAGTATCAATTGAAAAAGAGCTACGGGAAAATGCGTATCCAGGACGAGGAATCGTTATTGGAAGAACCCCGGATGGGACCAAGGCCGTTACGGCTTACTTCATTATGGGAAGAAGTGAGAACAGCCGGAACCGTGTCTTCGTGGAAGACGGAGAGGGAATCCGAACACAGGCATTTGATCCGGCAAAATTAACAGACCCAAGCCTTATTATCTATGCGCCTGTACGCGTATTGGGAAATAAGACGATCGTGACAAACGGTGACCAGACAGACACGATCTATGAGGGTATGGACAAACAGCTGACTTTTGAGCAGTCTCTGAGAACGAGAGAGTTTGAGCCAGATGGTCCGAATTATACGCCAAGGATTTCTGGTATCCTGCATATTGAAAACGGAAATTTCAACTATGCAATGTCTATCTTAAAGAGCAACAATGGAAATCCTGATTCCTGCAACCGTTTCACCTTTGCATATCAGAACGCCCAGGCTGGGGAGGCACGCTTTATCCACACTTATAAATGCGATGGCAATCCTCTTCCAAGCTTTGAAGGAGAGCCGACATTAGTTGATGTGTCAGACGACATTGATGCTTATACAGAACTGCTCTGGAGCAGTCTGAACGAAGATAACAAAGTATCATTGTTTGTACGTTATATTGATATCCAGACAGGTACATACGAAACAAGAATCGTCAACAAAAATAAATAGGAGGCCTCTTATAATGAAAGAATTAGAATTAAAATACGGGTGTAACCCTAATCAGAAACCGGCAAAGATCTCTGTGTCTGATGGAAGGGACCTTCCAATTAAGGTTCTTCTTGGAAAAGCCGGATATATTAATTTCATGGATGCTTTAAACGGCTGGCAGCTTGTAAGCGAGTTGAAAGCAGCTACAGGGCTTCCGGCAGCTGCATCCTTTAAGCATGTTTCACCGGCAGGAGCAGCAGTAGGGCTTCCTCTGGATGATGTATTAAAAAAGATCTACTTTGTGGATGATATGGGTGACCTTTCTCCGCTGGCATGTGCTTACGCAAGGGCAAGAGGCGCTGACAGAATGTCTTCCTTTGGTGATTTTATTTCTCTTTCTGACGTGTGTGATGCTGACACTGCATCTATCATTAAAAGAGAAGTTTCAGACGGCGTGATCGCTCCGGGGTATACTGAGGAGGCACTTGCTATCCTTAAACAGAAGAAAAACGGCGGCTACACAGTGATCGAGATCGATCCTGAGTACAGGCCGGCTCCTATTGAGCACAAGGATGTGTTCGGTATTACATTTGAACAGGGCAGAAATGAGTTAAAGATCGATAATGATCTGCTTGCAAATGTAGTGACAGCAAACAAAGATCTTACAGAGCAGGGAAAAATGGATCTTGTGATCTCCCTGATCACTCTGAAGTACACACAGTCAAATTCAGTATGCTACGCAAAGGGCGGACAGGCCATCGGAGTAGGCGCAGGACAGCAGTCCAGGGTACACTGTACACGTCTGGCGGGAAATAAGGCAGATAACTGGTTCCTCCGCCAGTGTCCGAAGGTTCTGGAGCTCCAGTTTGTAGATGGAATCCGCCGTGCGGACAGGGACAATGCGATAGATGTATATATTGGCGATGAGTACATGGATGTGCTCTCTGACGGAGCCTGGGAGAAGATCTTCAAGGTAAAACCGGAAGTCTTCACAAAAGAAGAGAAAAGGGCATGGCTTGACAAGATGAGCGATGTAGCTCTCGGATCTGACGCCTTCTTCCCATTTGGCGATAACATCGAGCGTGCTTACAAGAGCGGCGTAAAATATATCGCAGAGCCGGGTGGCTCTGTAAGGGATGACCAGGTGATCGCTACATGTGACAAGTACGGCATGGCTATGGCATTTACAGGCATCCGCCTCTTCCACCACTAATAAGTATTTTGTATAAAAGACAATAAAAAAGCAGATCTGTTCCGGGTGCGACGGAGAACAGATCTGCTTTTGATTGTTAGGACTGTTTAAGCAGTTTTAGTCTCAGCTTTTGTTTCGATTACTTTGGTTTTTCTCATATACAGAGAAACCTCAGAAACGATGAAGCTGAGCAGCAGCAGTACGGCACATATGATGACTTCCTGAATGTGAGGAAATGGCTCAATACCGTAGATTGTATCGGCAACAGGCCAGATGATCAGATGAACATACATCAGGAAGGAAATGCCGCTGCCGATGCAAAGGGCAACAGGTGCAAAACCATCAAGCTTACGGACCATCAGCATAGCTGCAGCGATAACTGCTGTTACACTCAGCAGGATCCATACAGTGGAGTCATAGATAGGCTCCTTATATTCCATTGATTTAAAATTAATCCCATACATAATAGCAGCTGCGAGGCAAAGCACAACTGCGGCGATACCGACATAGAAGCCGGCAGCTTTTTTTACCGGGGTATCTTGTTTAGCTGTCATAATTAAAACTCCTTTCCACTTCTACTGCATGCCGATGTTCTAGCAGGCGGCTGTAACATTTTGAATCATTGAATGCAGCGCTGAGACCGTTAGTGCCAGAGAACCGCATTTCCCTGAAAATCCTGAAAACACCGGTTAACAACGCATTCCTCAAGTAAGAATATTATGACATGTAATATGTTATATGTCAAATTTATATCACGATTTTAAAAGCCCGCATAAAATGACATGGAATGAATTCACGTCATAAAACAGATTATACACGACAGAAAAATCCGTTCGCACATATATAAAAGACGTGAAATGATAAAAATATTCATTGCGGCAGTACATAGATTTTACACGACATGGCCTGAGTCTTCCCTAGTTGGCAAAAAACGAATATAATAGAGGCATAACTTTAAATGTATATGCTCTGCACAAGGGTGCTTTCAGTATATCGTGCATCTGCCGATGGGATGCCGGTAGTTCGGGATGGTTTGTGCAAAGCTCTTGTGTGCTGTTACCGCATTGACAGCTGCGCAGGTACTTAAACAGTTGTATTATCAATCTAGAAAGAGAAGGAGAGGAGATTGCTTATGAAACCCTCAAAAAAGAGAACGTTGGAGAAGGTTTTTACGAACATCATGGTAGTTTTGCTGGTGCTCGTACATTTTGGAAATACCGTTGCCAACGAGTTTGCCGGCCAGATTAATTCTTTTCTGGGCATAACCACATTCAAAACAGTCAGTGACAGTGACGCGGATGACAGTACATATGCAAGATATTACGACAGTGAATTCACATCTGTAGCTGATTTAAAGGAAGCAGGATTTGCAAAGGTCCGTGAAGTAGAAGGTGAAGGAGCTGTCCTGCTTAAAAATGACAATGAAACACTGCCCCTGAAAGGAAAAGAGGTTTCCTTATTCGGCGCAACTGCCATTTCACCAGTTTATGGAGGCACCGGTTCAGGTGCGGTATCCTCTGCGGATGCACCTACATACCCACAGGTTCTGGCAGACGGCGGTTACACAGTAGTAAATGAGGACCTGCTGAAATGGTATAAGGATTCAGAGAAAGGAAGAGATTTTGATAATGGAAATATCAATGAGGCTTCCTGGAAACAGATCCAGAAATCTGATGCAGCAGATTCTTTCGGCAAGGGCGAGACGGCTATCTTTGTTGTCGGCCGTGTTGGCGGTGAGGCCAACGACCTTAAGAGCGTGGATCATGACGACGGAAAGAACGGCGATTATCTTACACTGAACAAAAATGAGAGAGCCATTCTGGAAGGCCTGAATGAATATAAGGAGGAAGGAAAGATTTCTTCCATCGTTGTGCTGATCAACAGCGCTAACCCTGTTTCAGCCGAGTTCATTAATGACAAAGACTATGGCATCGATGCTGCCCTCTGGATAGGTTCAGTAGGCCAGACAGGACTGTACGCTGTAGCGGATATCCTCTCCGGTGCAGTAAATCCTTCAGGATCTCTGCCTGACACATGGTGGACAGACAATCTGCTTGATCCTGCTATGGCAAACTTCGCAAGCTATACATATGACGGAGCAGAAAATTATGATTTCGGAGCTCATGGCCGTGTATTTAATACATATGTAGTTTATCAGGAAGGAATCTACGTGGGATACCGTTACACGGAGACACGTTATGAGGACCTGGTGATGGGTACAGGCAATGCAGGTGATTTTGAGTATGAAGACGTTGTAGCATATCCATTTGGCTATGGCCTGAGCTATTCTACTTTCGAGATGTCTGATATGCAGGTATCTAAGAGCGGTGAGGGCATGGAGACAGCTTACACTGTATCTGTAAAAGTAACAAATACAGGAAAGACAGCAGGTAAGAAGACTGTACAGATCTATGGACAGAAACCGTATACAGATTATGACAAGGAAAACCAGATCGAGAAAGCTTCTGTAGAACTGGTAGGTTATGGAAAGACAGCAATCCTGGAGCCGGGCGCCAGCGAAACTGTTACTGTAGAAGTACCGGAATACTTCCTCACTTCCTATGACGCTTATAACACAGGCGTATATATTTTAGATGAAGGAACTTATTACCTGACAGCAGCGGACGACTCACATGCGGCAGTAAACAATATCCTGGCTGCAAAAGGCAAGAAAGTATCAGATGGTATGACTGCTGATGGAAATGCAGATCTGACTTATACAATGGATTATGATTTCGACAGCGAGACATATGCAAAAGCCTACGGCACAGGAAATGATGTCACAAGCCTGTTCGCGGATGTGGATATTAACCGCTACGAAGGCCGCGGCGACAATGAAGTTACTTATATCTCCCGTAATGACTGGGAAGGAACCACAATGCTGTGGACACCGGATGATGACGGACATAACACCAATTATGTAAAACTGTCTATGACAGACCAGATTGCTGCTGATGCAGTACTGGATGATTCGGACCTGCCGGAGAATGACGGAGACTGGCCTGTAATGGGCTCCACTGAGACAGCATACCAGCTCATCAATCTTCAGAGAGATGAAGAGGGAAATGAGATTGCATACGATGATCCAATCTGGGAGAGCTTCCTGGATCAGCTGACATACGGACAGTTAAGCGAGCTGTGTGCAGTCGGCCTCAGAATGACAGTGTCTGTACCTGAGATCGGCAAACCGGAAACACTTGACCACAACGGCCCCAGCGGCGTGACACAGAAATACAGCCTGGGAAGCAACGGATATGCAGTCCAGACTAATGACCCAAATAAAGAAGAGACAGGTACCTGCTATCCATGTAATGGTATAATAGCAGCTACTTTCAACGACAAACTCGTTGAAGAGGTTGGAAACCTCATCGGCGAAGATGCTATGTGGGCCGGCTATGCAGGATTCTACGGCACTGGCCTTAATATCCACCGTACACCATACGCAGGACGTGTATTTGAGTATTATTCAGAGGACGGCATTCTCACAGGCCTGATTGCAGGAGTTGAGACAAAAGCGATCCAGTCTAAAGGCGTATATGTATATAATAAGCATTTCGTGCTCAATGATCAGGAAGAACAGCGTCAGGGTATCGGAACATGGTGCAACGAGCAGGCACTGCGCGAGATCTATCTGCGTGCATTCGAGCTTCCGATCGTGAATGCAGATGCAAAATGTGTCATGACAGCATTTAACCGTGTCGGCGCTACATGGTCAGGAGCAAGCTATAACCTTCAGACTGCATGGCTGAGAGGCGAAGCAGGAATGAGCGGATTTGGCGTAACTGATATGTATGACGGCAGCTATATGTCCAAACCTCATGAGGTTCTGGCAGGCAACGATATCCCGGATAACTATCCTGGAACAAGCGGAACCGGGGGAGATAAATCTACAAGCGATCTTGGCTTTGAATTTGCACAGTATGCACCGGGAGCTTCTAAGGAGAACGCACCTCTGGCACGCGCAATGCGCGAATCTGCACACCGTATACTTTACACAGTAGTTCATTCACGCGGTATGGACGGTATCAGTGCAGATACGAAGATCGTACATGTTACTCCGTGGTGGTCCACAACATTGACAGTTGCAGAATATACACTTGCTGTCCTGTCTCTGCTGGGAGCGATCCTTCTGATCCTGGATATGGCTGGTATCAGTTTAAAGAAAAAAGAAAAGAAGGAAAAGAAAGCATAAATGCTGCCCATGGCAGCATGGAGGAAAAACATGAAGAGATATGAGAGTCTGCTGAATCGGGACTGGCAATTTGCCGGCCCCGATGGAAAAGACATAACCGTCCGCCTTCCTCATACCTGGAATAATATTGACGGCCAGGACGGCGGTAACGATTACTACCGGGGAACTTGCAGCTATTCCACCACTTTTGAAGCACCGGCATTTGATCCGGAGTCAGAATGTGTTTACCTGGAATTTGACGGTGTGAACGCCACTGCAGATATTACTCTCAATGGCAATGCCTGCTGTCATCATGACGGCGGATACTCTACATTCCGTGTGGATGTGACGTCACTTATCCAGACAGAAAACAGCCTGACAGTGGCTGTGGATAACAGTGTCAATGATCATGTATACCCGCAGAAGGCTGATTTCACTTTTTATGGCGGGATATACCGTGATGTGAAGATACTTGCAGTAAACAGGAAGCACTTTGATCTGGACTACTATGGAAGCCAGGGCGTAAAAATTACGCCCCTGGTGGACGGTGAAGATGCCAAAGTCACAGTGGAGAGCTGGAGCAATGCACCGGAAGCAGAGACGAGAGTTACCATACTGGACGCCGGAGGAAGGGCTGTGGCAGAGGGGGAGGGCAGCAATGCTGTCATTGTCCTGCACAAGCCTCACAGATGGGACGGGATGAGGGACCCTTACCTGTATACAGCTGTGGTGCAGCTGAAAGAAGAAGGTAAGGTGCTGGACGAAGTCCGTCAGCGCTTTGGAGTGCGCAGCTTCCATGTGGACAAGGACAAGGGCTTTTTCCTGAATGGGCGCAGTTACCCGCTTCACGGGATATCACGCCATCAGGACAGAAAGCAGCTTGGAAATGCCCTGACTAAAAAGGAGCATGACGAAGATCTGAAGCTGATCAGGGAGATAGGTGCCAATTCCATCCGTTTAGCTCATTACCAGCATAGCCAGTATTTCTACGACCGCTGTGATGAAATGGGATTTGTGGTATGGGCGGAGATTCCGTACATCTCCGAGCATATGCCGGGCGGACGGGAGAACACTGTTTCCCAGATGAAAGAATTGATAAGCCAGAATTATCATCACGCATGTATTGTGTGCTGGGGAGTATCCAACGAGATCACGATCTCCACAAAGGATAAGAAGGATATGCTGGATAACCACCACCTGCTCAACGACCTGTGCCATAAGATGGATCCAACAAGACTGACGACCCTGGCCTGTTATGCTATGTGCGGCCCGTTCAACAAATCGGCCCATATAACTGATATAGTAGGCTGGAACCTGTATCTTGGCTGGTATGTTCCGGGATTGTTCCTGAATGACCTGTGGATTAACTTTTTCCACCTGGTGTATCCCAAGCGTTCCCTGTGCTTTTCTGAATATGGTTGTGAAGGTATGCCAAACCTGCATTCCGAACATCCCCGCAGAGGCGACCACACTGAGGAATACCAGGCAAAGTATCATGAGTTTATGCTGCGCTGTTTTGAGCGCCATCCTTATATGTGGGCCAATTATGTGTGGAATATGTTTGACTTTGCAGCTGATGCAAGAGATCAGGGCGGTGAGCCGGGCATGAACCACAAGGGGCTAGTAACTTTTGACCGTAAGGTGAAAAAAGACAGCTTCTACTTGTATAAGGCATTCTGGAGCAGGGAGCCGTTTGTACATATTGCGGGAAAACGTATGGCAGAACGCACTGGTGAAAGCACGAAGGTGACAGTCTATACTAACCAGCCTTATGTGAAGCTGTATAATAACGGCAAACTTGTGGGCCAGGCAAATGCTGACAGGACTGTGGTCTTTACAGTACCGCTTGAGGAGACTAACAAGATAGAGGCAGTAGCCGGAAAACAGCGGGATTCGGGAGTGCTGCGGAAAGTGGCTGTGCCTAACCCTGATTACAAACTGAAGAAAAATAAGAAGCGTAAGAAAAGCAACTGGGTATAAGCCCCCGCTTTTGCTAAAGAGAATGAAAGGAGTCATGTGATGAGTAATATTACCCAGCCGGCTGGCCAAGAGACCACGAACCATGCGAAACTTTACCAGCTGGCACTATTTCCCATGAATAATGGGGCTACGAATGTCTATTTTGTTCTGGTGCTTTCTTATATTGCATTGTTCGGCAACGGCGTGTTGGGCCTGCTGATGGCGTTTGCCACTATCATGGTAACAGTTATGCGTCTGTGTGACGCAATTACAGACCCGATTATCGGTGCATTGATCGACCGTACTAATGGCAAATTTGGAAAGTTCCGTCCGTTTATGGTGATCGGAAACCTGATCATGGCAGCGAGCGTGCTGATCCTGTATCTGTTTACTCCTATGATACCGGACACAATGATGTGGCTGCGTTATGTGCTGTTTGTTCTCCTGTATTTTGTATGGGTCATCGGCTATACATTCCAGACCTCCTGTACACGTTCAGGCCAGACAGTTCTGACAAACGATCCGAAGCAGCGTCCAATGTTTACTTTATTTAATACAGTAGGCAGCCTGGTTGGTATGGGGGCTATGCAGTTTCTGGCTCCGCTTATCCGCTCCAGTGTGGGCGATTACAATACCGCTGCTTTCTATCGCGTGCTTGCTCCCCTTGGTATCGTGATTTCCATGGTGCTGACTGTTTTGGCAGTCATCGGTATCTGGGAGAAGGACCAGCCGAAATACTTTGGTATTGGAGGAAAAGAGTCAAAGAAGGTCAAGATTTCAGAATATATACAGATCATCAAATGCAACAAGCCCATGCAGCGTCTGATGGTTGCGGGGGCAGGCTGCAAGCTGGCGCTGGCTATAGCTACAAATGTGTCTGTTCTGTGTATGCTCTACGGCAGTATGATGGGAAATT
The DNA here is from genome assembly GCF_024622195.1 of Murimonas intestini. Lineage (NCBI taxonomy): Bacteria > Bacillati > Bacillota > Clostridia > Lachnospirales > Lachnospiraceae > Murimonas > Murimonas intestini. The sequence continues at coordinate 9,199 of NZ_JANKBI010000018.1, read as the reverse complement.
ATGACGGACTGTATCTGCCCATGATGGTTCTTGGCTATGTATTTTCTGTTCCGTTCTTCCTGCTTACGATCCGTACCTCTCAGAAGCATGGACAGAAAGCATCGCTGGAAAAGTATGTGAGGGTTGCGCTGATCATGTATATTGGCGTGCTTGCATTAATGATCCTGTGGAAACCGGATAATCCGGCATTTAACCTCTCTCTGTTTGGAGAAGGCGGCCTGACGATCAATCTGTACACTGTTCTGTTTATAGTGTTCTTTGGTGTGGGCTATGGAGCATACTACTCTACGGCAGATATGCCCATACCTATGGTGGCTGACTGCTCTGACTATGAGACATACCGTTCAGGACAGTATATCCCCGGTGTTATGGGGACACTGTTCAGTCTGGTAGATAAGCTGGTATCTTCACTGTCAACAACAGTTGTGGCACTGGCAATCTCCTTTATTGGATTAAAAACCCTTCCGGCGGCTGAGACGGCATATGAACCTGGAATGAACTGGGTAGTCATAGTGCTGTTCTGCGTTATTCCTATGATTGCCTGGATCGCCACACTGATCGCCATGAAGGGATACACTCTGACAGGCGCCAAGATGAAGGAGATACAGACTGTTAATGCATCCAGAAAGGCTGCGATTGCGGAAGGAAAGACATTGGAGGAAGCCATGAAAATGTATCCTGCTATTGAAGATGTAAAGGCAGGAGCTAAATAATTTTATCCATTTTAAGGTTTCAGGTTCCCAAAATAGCAATTTCGTATTATAATTAAATAATGGAAGCGTCGGAATAATCGCCGAAGTCTATATCTGGTCATGGACCTATTCATATAGTGCTTTGGCGATTGTTTTTTCGTTTTTTTGTTGTTGATCTAAAACAAAGGAGGGGAGAAATATGCTTCTGATTGCAATTGTAGATGATGATGCCAAGGAGGTGAAAACGCTTGCGGGATATGTAGAGCGTTACTTTGAAGAAAAGGGAGAGGCGCATATCATTCATATGTACTATGACGGGGTGGAGTTTGTCCGCAGCCGGGAATTGTATAATATCGTATTTCTGGATATCCGTATGGGTGAGATGGATGGTTTGGATGCAGCGCACTTTCTTAGGATTGTCAATAAGGAGGCCCAGCTGATCTTCGTGACTTATATGGCGCAGATGGCCATCCGCGGGTACGAGGTGGATGCTATGGATTTTGTGGTCAAGCCCATTGATCAGTTCTCTATATACCGCGTGCTGGATAAGGCGCTTAAGCGTATCAATGACTGCAAGGGAGCCACCTTTGCATTGAAGACACCGGACGGGATCGTGAGCATCTCTTCTAACGATATCTATTTTGTGGAAGTCTATGACCATGATTTGATCTACCACACGGAGCAGGGAGATTATAAGGTGCGCGGCCGTCTGGGAGACGTGAGGAAAAAGCTGGATGACCAGCATTTTATTCTGTGCAACAGGTCATATCTAGTCAATATGCGCCATATCAAAAGCGTACACAGTGATTATATGGTGGTAAATGATGTTCAGGTGCAGATTTCAAAATCACACCGGAAGGAGATAGAACAGAGATTTATCAGCTATTTAGGTGAAAGCGTATGATGGAGCCGATTTGGTGGATCCGGGAAATAGACTGGCGTATTTCTTCGGGAGTAATCTTTTTTATACAGCTTGTAATTTGGAACAGAAGGGAAAAGAAATCTTCTTATCCCGTTCGGATCCTGCTGAGCTTTGTGCTTTTATGCGGGGCAAGCTGGTGTATGAGGTATGTGATCGAGGAGCTGCTGACGGTAAAACTGGTTGTGGCAACAGCAGGCAGCATCTATATCATGGTCCTGAGCCTGCTCTTTATTATATGCTACCTCTTCTGTTATCAGGCTTCTGTGGATTCCGGCATATTTAACGGCCTTATAGCGCTTACCGTCTACAGGATGTCCTGGAATATGGTGAAACTCATATCCGCGATTCCCGTTGGTCCGGACGCTGCATGGACAGACGGAAGCCCGTTTCAGTCCATTATGTCATATCTCCTGTATCTCACAATGTGTATTGGCTGCTGCAAGGTGTACAGGCGTTTTGTAAAACGGCCTGTGTCATTTCCGGTAAGGTCGCTGCTGGGGCTTTTCGCTGTAATACTGCTTTGCCAGATGCTGCTGGAATTTACATACCAATTTCTGTACAGCGGCAGTGTGCAGACAGGAGTCCTGTTTTTCCTGACAGCGCTGCTGTACTGCGTGGTGAATTTTATTCTCTGTGTTGTAGGAGCCTCTCTGACCCTGCTGCAGGAGGAAAACCTTAGTATGCAGAATTTTATCCGCAGCAAGCAGCAGTATTACGAGATCAGCCGTGAGGGAATACTCTCCCTGCAGATCAAATGCCACGACCTGAAGCATCAGATCGGCCTGATCCGTTCAGCTGAGGGGGAGAGTGAGCTGCAACGCCACATGAACAGCCTGTCTGATTCCATTGATGAATATAATACAGTTGTGGACTCAGGCAACAAGGGACTTGACGTGGTGCTGACAGAGAAGAATATCATCTGTTCTATGAATGGTATCCGTTTTACATATATTATTGACGGAACATTGTTTTCATTTCTGACGGACATGGAAATTTATGCGCTGTTTGGAAATGCTATGGACAACGCTCTGGAAGGGATGGAAGATGTAGTCTGCAAAGAGAAGAAGTTTATTTCTCTCAAGGCTGCCAGGCGCAATGATATGGTCATATTAGTTGTGGAGAATTATTATGAGCATGAGCTGAAGTTTGAGAATGGCCTTCCTGTCACTACAAAAATGGAAAAAAGCTATCATGGCTTTGGACTGCGCTCCATCATGTCTATTGCACAGCAGCATGGGGGCAATGTGTCTGTACAGGCAGATAATAATATATTTATGCTGACCGTGTCCATGAAAAATGAGCAGGAGCAGAAGTAATGAGACCGGCAGGAAAATTAGATTTGTTCTTGCGGCAGAAATAGCAGTTTTCACAAAACTTTAATTTGCTTACGGCAAAAGAAAGCTGTTTCACGACAAAATAAATGATTGGCGGTAAAAACACGCTGATTCGCGGAAGACGGGGGCTCTTTATTTTTGTGTAAAATTGTGGTAATTTATATCCATAAAAACAATTGATTAATCAGAAGGATTGATTAACAAAGGAGGATGGATATGAAGAAAAAGATGAGAAAAGCTGTCAGTGTTACTACAGCCTTAACACTCTCTATGTCTCTGACATCAGTTGCTTATGCAGCAGAGGGCGGGACAGAGGCAGCAGATTACATTCCTGCACCTTACACAGCGGATGAAGGTCTTCAGGGGCCGACAGAATATCTTGAGCCGGTGTTCTATGAGAACGAAGACGGACCAACGATTGGTGTAACGCTTGTAGGCGTTATTTCCGAGGACGGCAAGTATTTCAAAGACAGCAACAATAATGGTGAGCTGGATACTTTCGAGGACTGGCGCCTTGATACAGAGACACGTGTTGCTGACCTGCTGACTAAACTTACAAAAGAACAGCGCATTGGCCTGCTGGCTAACCAGCTGATGTGCAGTCCCACAGTTACTTCTGCTGATGAAGTGTATGATGAGAATGGTAAGGTAGACCTGAACCAGCTGATGGTAGTTACTGAAGATGCTCTGAATATGGTAGTGGCAGAAGAAGAAGAAATTGAAGGGGATGCTGCTACAAAGATCAATGCCGGCGCAGCTGCAGTTGAGACTGCACCCCGTCCAAACAGCACAGGTGAAATGCTGACCTTTGAGAACCGTTCCGGTGTACTCAGGGCAACTACAGATGCAGAGACAGGCGCTTTATGGAACAATGCAACGAACATGACAGCTGAATATGCTGCCGTTGCAAAGAATGAGCCGACTATACCGTTTACAATTATCTCTAACCCACAGCAGGTGATCAAGATTCCGGGATCAATGGGAGTAGCAGCAGCAGTGATGGGTGCCGGAGCAGAGGAGGGCGATTACAGCCTGGTTGAGCATTTTGCTGATGTTGACCGCCAGATCTGGGATGCAAAGGGCATCAGCCGTATGTATGGCCCTCAGATCGACCTGATCACTGATCCTCGCTGGAATAGAAATTCCGGTACATATACAGAGGTTCCTGATGTAGCAGCAGGTATTGCTTCAGCTCTGGTAAAAGGCTATCAGACAGGTACTGACGGCGCTCAGGACGGAGATGTTGCTCTGATCATGAAGCACTTCCCTGGTGACGGCGCTTCCTATAATGGATTTGAATCACACAATGCAATCGGCCAGTGGCGTATATACCAGACAGAAGGTTCTCTTGAAAAATACCAGCTTGTTGGCTTCCAGGCAGCTATTGATGCCGGTGTAGCAGGTATCATGCCAGGTTACAGCCGCCCTGCAGCTGATGGCACTTATGGCAGTGTTGCACAGAGCTACCGCGATGTAGAACTCACACCGGACCAGGTTGCAAATGCTTATAACACAACTCTCCTTCAGACACTGCTGCGGGATACAATGGGATTCTCAGGCTTTGTTAATACCGACTCAGGCGTCCTTTCTATGGGAATGCAGTACGGTGCTGAGGAACTGACCGCACCTGAACGTGTAGCAGCAATGATCAATGCCGGCTCTGATATCATTGGTGATGGATTTACTGGTGTTGAGTGGCAGGATTATTACGATGCATATGATCAGGGACTGATCGAAGAAGCAGCACTTGACCGCGCTAATGCAAGCACTCTGGCTACTGTTATGAATATGGGACAGTTCGAAAATCCTTACAAGGATGTAGAAGAGAGCAAAGCAACAGTAGAAGGCCTGTCAGATGAGATCGAAGCGATCGGAACAGATATCAGCAGAAAATCTGTTGTTCTGATGAAGAATCATGAGAATACTTTACCGCTGGCTGACGTTTCCAAGAAGGTATATATTGCGTCTTATACAAGCTCAGGCGCTGATGATGAAACTGTAGAAAAGTGGACAGGTGCCTTTGAAGCTGCCGGCTATACGATCGTAAGCAAGGCTGATGAAGCTGATATTGCATTTCTTGATGTAGTACCGGGCGGTGTTTCTAACAGCAACACATTTATGAATGTTATTGATTTAGTGGACGGGCTTGAAGTTGAGGAAGTTAACCATCCTGAAAATACAGAGAAGACAGGCGAGATGGCAGAAGCTACCACTCTGATAGATGTAAAGAAAATTGCTGATACTGCTGAAAAAGTACATGCTAACGGCGGCAGCGTAATTGCTTCTATCGATATCAGCAGCCCATGGATCCTGACAAATCTGGAGCCATACTGTGACGCTCTGATCGGTTCCTTCTCCACATCTGTAGATGCACGTATGGACGTACTTACAGGCGCTTACAATCCTACAGGTAAACTTCCTGTAACTATGGTTTCCTGCAATGAAGTCATTGCTGTAAATGAGACAGAAGTTGACGGAAATGTTTATGAAATTTGCGTATCTCCTAATGATGTACCTGGATATGACAAGGATCAGTACATGGACGCAGAAGTACTTGCACAGTCTCCATCCGGAAGCTATGCTTACAAGGATGCCGACGGCAATGTATATGCAGCCTGGTTTGGCCTGAGCTACTAAAAAGATAGAACTTAAAAACGGAGGCCTCGTATGAGGCCTCTCCATTTAGTGAAAGGAGCTGTAACAGTAATGAAAAAGAAAGTACTTGGTGTATGTCTGACACTTATGATGGTTTCCATGCTTCCGCTGTCTGTATACGCAAAGGATGCGAAAGAGGATGCCACAGAGGCAGTAACAGAGAAAGACGGAGAAATCTCAATGGAACTGGACTATGAAGCTGAACCGGAAGCATATGTAGGCAAATGGGTACTGACAAATGCTTATACTGCAGACGGCGGAATTCTGGAAGTAGAGCCGAAGGCATGCACTCTGGAGATCGAATTGAGCATTGATGAAAATAAGCTGGTAGACGAAGCAGCATATATCCACGCAGATGCCACAAACCTGAAGGGAACCATGAGCTTTGACCATGACGATATCGACGTGGATGATTACAGCTGTTCAGCAAACTGGGCAGGCTGGACAGTAGTAGATGTTGTGGGTGAAGGAGAATGTAACTTCAAGGGCGCAAATAAGTTCAAGATCCGTGACGATGATGAAGGCCTGTTCTTCGACGTCCTTACAGGCGAAGAGATGGACGACATGGAACTGATGGATGTTATAGGAATGAACAAAGACGGACAGCTCATACTGGGTTACTCAGAAGACCACATTGAGCGTGACGGCGATGCTGAGTGGGAGTACGCTTATATCTTCACAAAAGATGGAGCAGACGACAAAGCAGCTGACGAGACTGAAACTGAAACAGAGAAATAATATCATTTCTGAATATATCTTAATGATAGAATAGCCAGTCTTTGGACACATGTTATTTATGGCTCTGCCGCTGAACAGAGCCGTAGATAGCAGTGTTTTTAACGGGTATTTTTTCTTTACGCCGAAAATTGCATTTCTCACAGGATGAATAATCCTTCACGACAAAAACAGACCGATTCACGACAAGATCATTATTTTACGATAAGAGTCCGGAAACTTGCGACAGCCGGGGACTCTTTATTTTTGTGCAAAAATATGGTAAAGTGTATTTAACAAAAAACAATCAATCGGATTACGCAGATTGATTAATAAAGGAGGATGGATATGAAGAGAAAAATGAGAAAAGCCGTCAGTGTTACCACAGCATTGACATTCGCAATGTCCCTTACATCAGTTGCTTATGCAGCAGAGGGTGAGACAGAGGCTGCGGCTGAGTACATTCCTGCCCCTTACACAGTTGAGGAAGGCATTGAATGTCCCACTGAGTATCTTGCGCCGGTATTCTATGAGAACGAGGGCGGTCCCAGGATCGGTGTAACGCTGGTAGGTGTTATTTCTGAGGACGGAAAATATTTCAAAGACAGCAACAATGATGGAAAGCTGGATCCGTTTGAGGACTGGCGTCTTGATACAGCCACACGTGTTGCTGACCTCATTTCCAAGATGACACCGGAACAGCGCATTGGCCTGCTGGCAAATGATCTGATGTGCAGCCCGGCTGCGAAGACAGCTGATGAAGTGTATGACGAAAACGGAAATGTCATCCTCTCTCAGTTAGTATCTCTGCCGACGGACGAAGAGGTGGAAGCAGAAGAGGGAGACGTCATGGCCATGATGAACAAGGCTGCCTCCTATAGTGTAGTAACCGGGCAGGAGACACGTTCCGGCGTTATCCGTAAGGATACAGACACAGAAGTTGGCGCTATGTTTAACAACACGCTGAATATGCTTGCTGAGTTTTCATCTGTGAACCAGGGTGAGGTAAATATTCCGTACATGCTTATTTCTAATCCTATGACAGATGGTTTCCCGGCAACGGAAGGTATGGCCGCAGCTGCCATGGGCGATGAGAACTATGATGGAATCAAAGCATATGCAGAATTAGATTCACAGATCTGGGATGCAAAAGGCATCCATCAGATGTACGGTCCGCAGATCGACCTGATTACAGACCCGCGCTGGAGCCGTAACGCTACTACATACACTGAAGTTCCGGAAGTAATGTCAGGCATTTCTGAAGCTCTTGTTCTGGGGTACCAGCATGGCACAGACGGTGCACAGCTGGGGGATGTGGCTTTGATCATGAAACATTTCCCGGGTGACTGTGCTGCTGAGAATGGTTTCGAATCTCATTATGGCATGGGCCAGTGGAGAATTTACGCTACAGAAGGTTCTCTGGAGAAATACCAGCTTCCAGGTTTCCAGGCTGCTATCGATGCAGGACTTGCAGGAATCATGCCGGGCTACAGCCGTCCTGCTACAGATGGACGCAGTGCTGCACAGAGCTACAAGGGTGTTGAGATTACACCGGAAGAGATTGGAAATGCTTATAATACTACAATTTTACAGACACTGCTGAAGGATACAATGGGATTTGACGGCTTTATTAACTCTGACTCCAATATAATCAGCACCCAGAACTGGGGCGCAGCTGATATGACACCTGCTGAGCGTTATGCAACTACTATCAACGCCGGCTGTGATGTAATTGGCGACGGAATGCAGGGGATTGATTATGATTCCATTAGAGAAGCTGTAAATTCCGGCCTTGTGACAGATGAAGCATACGAGCGTGCTACTACAAACCGTATGACTAACTGGATGGATATGGGAATGTTTGAGAATCCTTACCGTGATGCTGCAGAGAGTAAGGCTGTTGCTGAAGATAAGGCAGACGAGCTTAATGCCATGAAGACAGAGATGAACCAGAAATCAGTAGTACTGATGAAGAATCATGAGAATACTCTGCCGCTGGCAGATGCATCTAAAAAAGTATATGTTGCTTCTTTTACCGCTTCTGGTGAGGATGAAGCAGCTATAGAAAGCTGGAAGGCTGCTTTTGAAGGCGCAGGGTATACAATAGTGGACAAGGCTGAAGAAGCTGATATCGCATTTTTAGATGTAGTTCCGGGTGGAATCACCCAGGCTTCACCAAATATGGCAGTGCTTGAACTGGTGGACGGCATAGATGTAGAAGAACGCAATACTGAAGACCAGTCTAAGACAGGTGAAACTGTTGAAGTTTCTACTCTGCAGGATGTTAATAAGATTGCTAAGACAGCTGAGGCTGTACATGCCAACGGAGGTATCGTACTTGGTTCTATCAACATCACAAATCCATGGATCCTGACAAATCTGGAGCCATACTGTGACGCTCTGATCGGTTCCTTCTCCACATCTGTGGATGCACGTATGGACGTACTTACAGGCGCTTACAATCCTACAGGTAAACTTCCTATAACCATGGTTTCCTGCAGTGAAGTTATTGCTGTAAATGATACTGAGATAGACGGAACTGTTTATGAAGTTTGTGTATCTCCTAATGATGTACCTGGTTATGACAAAGATCAGTACATGGATGCAGAAGTACTTGCACAGTCTCCATCCGGAAGCTATGCTTACAAGGATGCTGACGGCAATGTATATGCAGCTTGGTACGGTCTGAGTTATTAATAAAGTAACAAATTAAAAAAACAGAGGCCTCATAAGAGGCCTCTCCATTTAGTGAAAGGAGCTGTAACAGTAATGAAAAAGAAAGTACTTGGTGTATGTCTGACACTTATGATGGTTTCCATGCTTCCGCTGTCTGTATACGCAAAGGATGCGAAAGAGGATGCCACAGAGGCAGTAACAGAGAA
>NZ_JANKBI010000017.1:0-131198 GCF_024622195.1 Murimonas intestini | reverse complement strand
TGTCATAGTGTTTTGTCATAATGAGATTCTCCTTCAGTGAGGTACCTATATTGTACCATGATTTTTCTAATGAGAAACTCTCATTTTGACTTGTACTATTTATATTCTAACACCAGTCTGAGGGGCGGTTGCATCGGCAAACGCACCGAGTTTCCGGCCGCCTTTCACGGTTCGAGCAGACTTTGGAGCCTTAGAGTTTCACGACGCAGCGGTTCGGACTGAACCACGAAACCACCTGGCTGCCTCCCTGTCCCTTCCGCTGATTCACTACCTGCCGTGCAAAGCGTCCTTCCGCCCTAATTCCCTAAACAGCCATACAATGTCCATCACACACGGACTTTGTCCGCTTTTCTGAATCCTGAAAAATTCGGTTGCCTAATGGAAGAATATAGCTTATAATGATGGAAGAAATTGATGCTAAGGGAAATGGAAGGAGTAAATACCATGGATAAGAAAGAATTCGCATTACAGGAACATGAAAAATGGCAGGGTAAGATTGAAGTGATCAGCAGGTGCAAGGTGGAGACGCCGGAACAGCTTTCTGTTGCATATACGCCTGGTGTAGCTGAACCGTGCCTGAAAATATCAGAAGATGTGGATTTATCCTATAAGTATACACGCCGTCACAATATGGTCGCTGTTGTGACTGACGGTACGGCAGTGCTCGGCCTGGGTGATATCGGACCGGAGGCAGGCATGCCTGTTATGGAAGGCAAGTGTGTGCTCTTCAAGGAGTTTGGCGGAGTAGATGCGTTCCCTCTGTGTGTGCGTAGCAAAGACGTTGATGATATCGTCAAAACAGTAAGTCTTCTGGCAGGAAGCTTCGGCGGAGTTAACCTGGAAGATATTTCTGCACCAAGGTGTTTTGAAATTGAAAGAAAGCTGAAAGAGTGCTGTGATATTCCAATTTTCCATGATGACCAGCACGGAACAGCAGTTGTCACTGTAGCTGCTATGATAAATGCATTAAAGCTTACAGGGCGTAAGCTGGAGGATATCAGAGTCGTGACATCAGGCGCCGGAGCGGCAGGTATCGCGATCATTAAGCTTCTTGTAAGCATGGGTCTTAAAAATGTCATCATGTGCGACCGCACAGGCGCTATCTATGAAGGCAGAGAAGGTCTGAATGCAGAAAAAGAAGAGATGGCAAAGATAACAAATCTTGAGAAAAAAGCAGGCAGTCTGGCAGATATGCTTGTTGGGGCTGACGTATTTATCGGTGTATCAGCGCCGGGCACAGTGACTGAGGAAATGGTAAAGACAATGGCAAAGGATCCTATCCTCTTCCCGATGGCTAATCCTGTTCCGGAAATCATGCCGGATCTGGCAAAGGCAGCAGGCGCAGCCGTAGTCGGCACAGGACGCAGTGATTTCCCGAACCAGATCAACAATGTACTGGCATTCCCGGGAATATTCCGCGGTGCTCTGGATGTACGTGCAAAGGATATCAATGATGAGATGAAGCTGGCAGCAGCATACGCGATCGCAGGCCTTGTATCAGACGAGGATTTGAATCCGGAGTACATTATTCCTAATCCATTTGATAAGAGAGTAGGAAAAGCAGTAGCGGAAGCAGTGGCAGAAGCTGCCAGGAATACAGGTGTGAACAGAATATAGTATAGAATGTAACTGAAATACTGTGAAGGTACTGAACAGTTACCAAAAGTCCATAAAGGGGATGCCGCTGATGAAGCCGGCATCCCTTTTATATGTCTATTTGTACAACCCTCAGCATACACTTTACAAAGCTGGTAAGCCTTATGGAGGCCGGCAATAATTGCTAAGGAGTGAAGCGTGTGTTCGAAAAACTGACAATACAGGAGACGGTAAAGGAACTGCAGGGTGATGAAAAGAATGGACTTACAGACGAGGAGGCGCGAATAAGACTGGACAGCCATGGCAGGAATGTCCTCAGAGAGGCGAAGAAAACAACTGTGGTGGGGGCATTTTTCGAACAGTTAAATGATCCCCTCATCTATGTGCTTCTGGCAGCGACAGTGATCTCTATACTGCTGGGAGAGATAAGCGATGCAGCCATTATTGTGACTGTGATCGTCTTAAATGCTGTAGTAGGTGTCATTCAGGAGGGAAAAGCGCAGAAGGCTCTTGATGCGCTGAAAAAACTGACAAGCCCCAGGGCTGTAGTTAAGCGCGGCGGAAAGCAGATGGAGATAGCTGCCTCAGAGCTTGTTCCGGGGGATCTTGTTTTTTTGGATGCCGGGCGGCAGGTGCCTGCAGATCTGAGGCTTCTTGACACTGTGAACCTGAAGATTGAAGAATCAGCCCTGACAGGGGAAACAGTTCCTGTTGAAAAGGATGCACACTTTACTGCAAGAGGAGAGCTTTCCATGGGGGACAGGGTGAATATGGCCTATATGTCCACTGTGGTGACATACGGAAGAGGGGAAGGAATTGTCACTAATACGGGAATGGATACAGAGATCGGCAAAATTGCAGCGATCATCAATGAAGCTCCAAAGGAGATGACGCCGCTGCAGAGGCGCCTTGGGGATCTGGGAAAGCTGCTGAGTATCGTGGCTGTTGTGCTCTGTGTGGCCCTTTTTGGAATCGCCCTGCTTCAGAAGAGGGATGTGGCAGATATGTTCCTTACAGCTATCTCCCTGGCAGTAGCCGCAGTGCCTGAGGGACTGCCTGCTGTGGTTACGATTGTGCTGGCTCTCAGCGTGTCAAAGATGGTAAAGGTCAACACTATCGTGCGGAGACTGCCGTCAGTAGAGACACTTGGCGCTGTGAGTATTGTCTGTTCGGACAAGACAGGGACATTGACCCAGAATAAGATGACAGTGGCAAAATGCTTTGTTAACCTTCAGATGATGGACTCAGACCAGCTTAACCCGGACAGGCAGAAAGAATTTCTGGAAGGTATGACACTGTGCAATGACGGGGTATGTTCCGATGAGGAATGCATCGGGGAGCCCACAGAGCTGGCGCTTCTGGAGCTGTCAGGAAAATATCATATCAGGCGGGAGCAGCTGGAAAAAGCAAAGCCCAGAACGGATGAAAAGCCCTTTGATTCGAAAAGAAAGATGATGACTACCCAGCACCGGCAGGCGGGGGGATATATCAATTATACGAAGGGAGCGCCTGACGAGGTACTAAAGCGCTGCACAAAGATGCTGCTGGATGGCAGGGAAGTCAGGATGACAGATGTATACAGACGGCAGATAGAGAAAGCCTCAGAGAGAATGTCAGCCCAGGCGCTCCGTGTGCTGGCTGTCTCGATGAAGAAAGATAAAAAGGATCTTCAGGAAAAGGACCTGACCTTTATCGGGCTGACAGGAATGATCGACCCGCCCAGGCCGGAAGCAGCGGGCGCGGTAGAGAAATTCAGAAGCGCCGGCGTGACTACTGTCATGATAACAGGCGACCATGTGGATACGGCCTTTGCCATTGCCCGTGATCTGGGCATTGCCAGGGAACAAAGCGAATGTCTGACGGGACCCCAGCTTTCTTCCATGACAGACGCAGAGCTGGCCGATGCCCTGGATAATGTGAGGGTGTTTGCCAGGGTATCCCCTGAGCATAAGGTCCGCATTGTCAAAGCACTGAAGGCAAAGGATAAAATAGTGGCTATGACAGGCGACGGAGTCAATGACGCCCCGTCTTTGAAAACTGCTGATATTGGAATTGCCATGGGTGTGTCAGGTACTGATGTGGCAAAAAATGCATCTGACATTATTCTGACAGATGATAACTTTGCTACTATAGAGAGAGCCATAGAAGAGGGGCGGGGGATATATGAGAATATAAAAAAATCCGTACTGTTTCTCCTGTCCTCCAACTTCGGAGAAATCATTACTATGTTTCTGGCGATCATTGCAGGACTGGCCTCTCCGCTCAAGGCCAGCCATATCCTGTGGGTAAATCTGATAACAGATTCACTGCCTGCTCTGGCTTTGGGGGTGGATGAGAATGACAGAGAAGAACTTATGGAGAATCCGCCCAGAGACAGCAAAGAGAGCCTGTTTGCCGGAGGAGGGCTGGCGTGCACTCTGTTCTACGGATGCCTGATCGGTGCTGTGAGCCTGACGGCGTTTCTTATCCTGCCTCTCTCTGTACTGAGGGAAGGAAATATGGCATTTACAATTGCAAATATTGCAGAAGTGCTGAAGACTGAGGCGATCCTCAACCGGTCCCAGACATATGCGTTTACAGTACTGTGCCTGTCAGAGCTCTTCCATGCCGTGGGGATGAGGGATGTGGCAAAATCCGTCTTCAGAATGAACCATCTCTCCAACAAGCTGATGATAGGGGCATTTGTCATGGGATTTGTGCTTCAGGCAGCAGTTACGGAGATTCCGGCTCTTATAGGTGTATTCGGTACGGTAGCCCTATCCTTTGAAGAATGGGGAAATCTTATTTTCTTGGCAGCGTTTCCGCTTTTGGCACACGAGATATTTGTACTTGTCTCTCTGCTGAAAAGGAAGGGATCGCCCAAGGCCGGGTATAAGGCAGCAGCAAATACAGTAATTACCTACTGGCAACGTATGTAAGAATCTGCTATACTGTACTAAAAGAATATAGCCAGGGTTACAGGGGGAGAGACAATGAAAGTACAGCCGGAGGAGCAGATGATGAATCATACATTCTATTCCCTGCTAGATAATATGCATGCCATCATATATGTGACAGATATAGAGACGAATGAAATCTTATTTATGAGCAGGACCATGCAGGAAGAATTCGGTATTGCTGATCCACAGGGAAAGGTCTGCTGGGAAGTGATGGTCAGGGATATGGGCGGCCCCTGCCCGTTCTGTCCGGTGAAGAGGCTGAAAGAGCAGCTTGAGAGCGGAGAGAATGTATCGCAGATCGTCTGGGAAGAGAAGAACAGCCTGACAGGGCGGGTTTATGCTAATTATGACAGTATTATAACCTGGGTGGACGGGAGAAAGGTACATCTCCAGCATTCAGTAGATGTGACAGACTATAAAAAGCTCAGGGTCCAGGCAAATGTTGACGAATTGACAGGAATGTATAACAGAAGAGCGGGGAAAGAGCAGCTTGCCAGAAAGCTGCGGTATATGGAAGAACAGGACCTGTCAGGGACTATCTGTATGTATGACTTAAATGAACTAAAAAAAATCAATGACTCATATGGGCATGTCCACGGCGACCGCGCCCTCGCGCTTATCGGGCGGGTTACGCTGGCCAATATCAGAGAAGAGGATCTGGCGTTCAGGCTGAGCGGGGATGAATTTGTAATTGTATTTGAGGGGCTGCACCTGCAGGAGGCAAGGGAAAAGGTAGAGGGGCTTCTTAAAGAAATATCGGAGGTTACGGTTCTGGAAAATATCCAGTATAAGCTGTCATTCTGTTATGGCCTTGTAGAATTTTCTGGCAGGGATGGCCACTCTTTGTCAGAGCTGATCTCCATGGCGGATGAGCAGATGTACTGCCAGAAGAGAGAATACCATATAAGGAAGGCTCAGGAGAGGCTGAAGATCAGCCCTGCGCAGCTGGAAAAGGAAATAGAGGAATTTGATTACGATAAGGAACATTTATATGATGCCCTGATCCAGGCCACTGATAATTACGTGTATGCTGGGAATATGAAGACAGGAACGTTCAGATATCCGCCTGCCATGGTTGCGGAATTTGATCTGCCGGGAGAAATTATTCCAAACGCGGCTGCAGTATGGGGACGCCTTATCCATCCGGAGGACAAGAAGGTATTTCTGGAAGCCAATCAGGTAGTGGCGGACGGCAGGGCTGAAGGCCATGATGTGCGCTACAGAGCTGTAAACAGGAAGGGTGAGTGGGTGCCCCTCAGGTGCACAGGACATCTCGTGCGTGATGAGTATGGCAGGCCGGATCTTTTTGCAGGTGTTATTTCTCATGTCCGGTAATGGACTGATGATGTACAGAATATGAAAATAAATGGTGGCAGGTGCCGTATCCCGGTTTGGGGTGCGGCATTTTTATTTCATAATAGACTTCTTTTCCTATGAAATAAAAATGACAAAATTTACAAGAAAGGGTTGAAAAAAAGCAGATCATCTGTTAATATAATAACAATAACTGTTATTGATAAATAAACATCATTTACATACCTAAGGAGGATAATTTCATGAATCAGTGTTTTAGCTGCAATACCTGTAAAAGTGCCGATAAATGCCTGGAGGGTTATATCGCCGGCCTGCCTATGGAGACTTCCCACCACAGGGTGGAGGGACAGAGCACAAAGTGCGGATTTGGATTAAAAGGAGTCTGCTGCCGCCTGTGCTCTAACGGACCGTGCAGGATCACCCCGAAGAGCCCAAGAGGGATCTGCGGCGCAAATGCAGATACGATCGTGGCCAGGAATTTTTTGAGGGCCGTGGCAGCGGGAAGCGGCTGTTATATCCATGTGGTTGAAAACACAGCCCTGAACCTGAAAAATGCTGCTGTGGCAAAAGCGCCTATAAAAGGAAAAGGAGCGTTAAAGCGCCTTGCGGAGGAATTCGGGATCACAGGGAGCGACGAGCATGACCTGGCTTACAAGGTGGCAGATCTCGTTTTGAAAGATCTCTATAAACCGGAGTATGAGAAGATGGAGCTTGTTGAGAAGATGGCCTATAAGCCCAGATATGAGAAATGGAAAGAGCTGGGAATACTGCCGGGCGGAGCTAAATCAGAAGTTTTTGCAGGTGTGGTAAAATGTTCTACCAATCTGAATTCTGATCCTGTTGATATGCTGTTAAACTGCTTGAAACTGGGTATTTCCACCGGCCTGTACGGACTTACACTGACGAATCTTTTAAATGATGTGATGCTGGGAGAGCCGGAGATCAGAATGGCTCCTGTGGGACTTGGCGTGATCAACCCGGATTATATCAATATCATGATCACAGGGCATCAGCATTCCCTGTTTGTACACCTTCAGGAACGTCTGACCGATCCTGAAGTGACCGAGAAAGCAAAAGCTGCCGGTGCAAAAGGCTTTAAGCTTGTGGGATGTACATGTGTGGGACAGGATCTGCAGCTGAGAGGCGCCCACTATACAGAGATATTTGACGGACATGCAGGAAATAATTATACCAGTGAGGCTGTGCTGGCCACAGGAGCCATTGATGCAGTGCTCTCTGAGTTCAACTGTACTCTGCCTGGTATCGAACCTATATGTGATGAGCTGATGATCAAACAGATCTGTCTTGATGATGTGGCAAAGAAAGCTAATGCTGAACTGATGGAATATTCCTATGAGACAAGAGAAGAAAACAGTGACAAGATCATAGATGCGGTGATCGAGAGCTATAAGGCCAGGAGAGGGAATGTACCTGTGAACCTGCTGCCTGAACATGGAAATAAGAATACACTGACAGGTGTCAGCGAGATATCCCTGAAGGAATTCCTGGGAGGAAACTGGCAGCCTCTGCTGGATCTTATAGTAGCAGGCAAGATCAAAGGTGTGGCAGGCGTTGTAGGATGCTCAAACCTCACTGCTCTGGGACATGATGTATGTACAGTCGAGCTTACAAAAGAGCTGATCAAGAGAGATATCATTGTGCTTTCAGCAGGATGCTCTTCAGGCGGTATTGAAAATGTCGGACTGATGAGGCCGGAAGCGGCTGAGCTGGCCGGAGACGGACTGAAGGAGGTCTGCAAATCACTGGGAATCGCTCCTGTACTTAATTTCGGACCATGCCTCGCGATCGGACGTCTGGAAATAGTGGCAACAGAGCTGGCCCAGGCGCTTAATATTGATATGCCGCAGCTGCCTCTTGTACTTTCAGCTCCCCAATGGCTGGAAGAGCAGGCCCTGGCTGACGGATGCTTTGGCCTGGCGCTGGGACTGCCTCTCCATCTTGGACAGCAGCCTTTCATTGCGGGCAGTGATCTGGCGGTGAAAGTGCTCACAGAAGACATGAAGCAGATTACAGGCGGACAGGTGATCGTAGAACTGGATCCTGTCAAAGCGGCCGATAAGATTGAAGCAGTCATAGACGACAAGAGAAAAGGGCTGAACATCTGAAGCAGAAAAGGAGGCATACCTGATGAAGAGAATAATGATTGATGCGTCCAAATGCGACGGCTGCAAGAACTGCGCCCTTGCCTGTATGGACAGCCACCGCAGGGATGGTAAGGAAGGCGTGGAGACTCTCGACTTTAACAGTCCCATGACAGTTGCCAGAAATGAGATAGTATGCGGCGTAAATGGGGGCTACCTCCCCATGTTCTGCCGCCACTGTACGGAACCCGCATGTGCCAACAGCTGTATGAGCGGCGCGCTTCAGAAAGATGAAGAGACAGGACATGTAAAATATGATGAGGCAAAATGCGGTTCCTGTTTTATGTGTGTCATGAACTGCCCGTATGGAATCCCAAAGATCAGCGAAGACAGGACGAAGATCATCAAATGTGATTTCTGTAATGACAGGCCTGAAGGCCCGGCCTGCGTCCTTGCCTGTCCAAAGCAGGCAATCTATGTGGAGGAGGTATAGTGATGGAATATTATGTGATTATCGGATGCGGCGCCGCAGGTATGGCAGCCGCCGAAAGACTCCGCAGACTGAAGCCTGACGCTTCTATAGTGATGGTATCAAAGGATGAGCACTCCCATTCCCGCTGTATGCTTCACAAATATCTGGGAGGAGAACGGGATGTGGAAGGACTTGCTTTCACTGATGAGGATTTTTTCGAAAAAAATCATATATACTGGAGCAGGGGACAGGCTGTAAAGCGCGTGGATACTGCCGCAAAAAAGGTTATTCTGGAAGACGGTGAGCTGGTATATGATAAACTGCTGATCGCGTCAGGGGCAGTATACTCTGTTCCGCCTATCCCTAATTTCAGGACAGCTGATAACGTGTACGGCTTCAGGGATCTGAGCGATGCTGTGAAAATCAGGAAGGCAGTGGAGGAAAAGAATGCAAAGCATGTGTTTATCGTAGGATCAGGCCTTGTAGGACTGGACGTGGCATATGCTCTGCTGGAGCAGGGCGTAAAGGTCACGATTGCAGAGATGGCGGACAGGATCCTGCCTCTTCAGACTGATGCCACATCCGCGGGGGCTTATCAGGAGCTCTTTGAAAAAGCCGGAGCCAGCTTCAGGCTGGGTATCGGAGCAAGTGATTCAAAGGTAAATGATAAGAATGAGATCACTCATGTCATTTTGGCCAATGGAGAAGAAATACCATGTGATTTTGTTGTGGCAGCTGCCGGCGTGAGGCCGTGCATTGATTTTCTGAAGGACAGCGGACTTGAGATGGAGAGATCCCTTAAGGTAAATGAATATCTCAGGACTTCAGACCCGGATGTCTATGCGGCAGGTGATGTGACCGGCCTGTCAGGCATATGGCCAAATGCCATGGACCAGGGCAGAAAGGCTGCCATGAATATGGCAGGCATGCCTGTGGCGTATACCGACAGCTTCTGTATAAAAAATACAATCAATTTCTTCGGGCTGGCTATGCTCTCGGCAGGTGATATCGAACCAAAGGATGACAGCTGCCAGGTATACACAAAAGAGAGCAGGAGTGAGTATAAAAAGGCAATCGTGAAGGACGGCATTGTGACAGGGATCCAGCTTCAGGGGGACATTTCAGGAAGCGGATTTTGGCAGCATCTGATCAAGAATAAGATAGATATCTCCGGACTTCTGAAGGAAAAAAATATTTTTCATATCAGCTATGCGGATTTCTATGGACTGGATAGCACAGGGGAGTACATTTACAGCGGACAGTGTTAATTTACCGGAACAGCACAAGGCTGGAATGCAGCAATTAATCAGACAGGCGGTATGGCATTTGCGGATGCCATACCGCCTTTATGTGCTGCTAAACAGTAAATCCTGGCGGATATTGCGAAAAAAATTACTTGCATATTGCGGTCACTATATTATAATAGGAAAAGGGCAGGAAAACCTGCACAGGTGCCAAAAGGCATAAAACGAAAGAAATGGTGATGACATTGAATTACGAAGAAGCAGTGGAATATATTTTAAGTGTTCCAAAGTTTACTAAAAAAAATAAATTAGAGAATACTGTTGAATTGATGGAGCGTCTTGGACGGCCGGACAGGAATCTGAAGATCATCCATGTGGCAGGGACGAATGGCAAGGGCAGCGTGTGTGCTTTTCTGTCTTCTATACTTGTGAGATCGGGCAGAAGGACAGGCCTGTTTACATCGCCCCACCTTGTGAAGATAAATGAGCGTTTCCAGATAGATAATGAGCCGATCAGCGATGAAGAATTCCTCAGTGCATATATGAAGGTGCAGGCGGCTGTAAAAGGCATGCTGGAGGAAGGTTTCCCGCATCCCACTTATTTTGAACTGCTGTTTGCGTTATCTATGACAGCATTTGAGAAGGCAGGTGTGGAATATGTGGTTCTGGAGACAGGACTTGGGGGAAGGCTGGACGCGACAAATACAATTGAGCATCCGGCAGCCGTGGTGATCACATCCATCAGTCTGGACCATACGGAGATCCTGGGAGATACAGTAGAAAAGATCGCATGGGAAAAGGCAGGGATCATCAAGCCGGGGGTACCGGTCATATACGATGCAGGGGATGAAAGGGCAGCAGAGGTGATTGAGAAACGTGCTGCACAATTAGGCTGTGAGACTGTCCCGCTGCGCCGAAAGATGTATGAAATTTTAGTAAATACCGATAAAAGCATTGATTTTTGCCTGCATTATGGGTATTATGAGAATGTTAAAGTCACAGTTCCTTACCTGGCAGAATACCAGGTAGTGAACAGTTCTCTGGCTCTGCTGGCTGTGGAGACATTTGATAAAGAGCATGATATCCCGCTTCAGGTAAGACTTGAAGGGATACAAAATACTGCCTGGCAGGGACGTATGGAGACAGTCATGCCGGGGGTGGTCCTAGACGGCGCCCACAATGCGGCAGGTGTGCAGGAGTTTGTGAAAACAGTACAGAGGCTGCAGGAAAACAGGCGGGTTGTAATACTGTTCTCGGCTGTTGCAGAAAAGAATTATGAAAAGATGATTGAGACAATATGCAGAAGTACCAGGCCATCTGCTGTCGTAGTGACACAGATTGACAATGACAGGGTCGTACCTGTTCAGAAGCTTTCAGAAATCTTCAGGAAATATACAGATGCTCCGGTGACACCTGTGGAGGTGATCGAAGATGCGTTTGAGGAGGCCCTGAAGGAAAAACAGGATGGTATGCTGTTCTGTGTCGGTTCCCTCTACCTGGTAGGGGAGCTGAAAAGTGTGATAAGGAGACGTACACATGATTAATTTTGACGAGGAACTGAAAAAATTTCAGCCCAGTCTGGATGTAAATGAGGCGGAGGACGCTATTTATAACCAGGATCTGACAGATATCACAGATGTCTTAAGGGAACTGCTGAAAGAAGAAAAGAACAAGAAGAAATAAGGGGAATTCTATGAAATGTATATATTGTGGAACCCCTTTGTCCGGAATTGACTATTGTACAGGATGCGGGGCGGACGTCTCTTTGCAGAAGCAGATCATCCGAATATCCAACAGACTGTATAATGAGGGGCTTGAGAAGGCCAGTATCAGGGATCTGTCAGGGGCGATCGTATGCCTGAGAAGAAGCCTTAAGTTTAATAAAGAAAATATTGCGGCGCGTAACCTGCTGGGTCTTGTGTATTTTGAGACGGGCGAGGTGGTTTCAGCCCTTTGTGAATGGGTCATCAGCAAGAATATGAATGTGCCTGGGAATGTGGCGGATATCTACATAGAGAAGCTGCAGGCAAATAAAAACAAGCTGGATATTATCAACCAGACTATACGCAAGTACAACCAGGCTCTGGTGTACTGCCATCAGGACAATGAGGATATGGCTGTCATCCAGCTGAAAAAAGTGCTGGTCCAGAACCCGAAGCTGATAAAAGGATACCATCTTCTGTCGCTGCTGTACCTGAAACGTCAGGAATACGAAAAGGCGAGGAAGCTGCTTAAAAAGGCAGCCAGGATCGATGCCACCAATACGACCACCCTCCGTTATCTGCGTGAAGTGGAAGAGATGACAGGCGTTGGGACAAGCCTGGAGGATAAGAAAAAGCGGTATGCCAAGGAAAAGGTAAATAAGCTGACAGGTACTACCACATACATGAGCGGTAATGAGACGATCATACAGCCGGCTACTTTCAGGGACAGCTCTACAGTGGCTACGTTTCTGAATATCTTCCTGGGGCTTCTTCTGGGAGGTGCGATCGTATGGTTCCTTGTGGTGCCTTCCACGAAACAGAGTATATACCAGGATGCCAACCAGCAGATAACAGATGCAAATTCTAAAATGGCTTCCCAGGCTGCCCAGGTATCAGGCCTTAATAAGGAAATTGAGGATTATAAGGCAAAGGTTGAAGAGGCTCAGAAAACCATGGATGCAGCTGATACGAAGGCTCAGTCCTATGAGAAAATACTGGAGGCTGCCAACAAATATCTGGCGGAGGACCAGGCGGGCGCCGCACAGTCACTGGGAGAAGTAGACGCTGATTCCATGACGGGAGCCGGGAAAGATCTGTACGATACACTGAACACAGGTCTGAAGACTTACATGTATTCTACATTTACAAATGCAGCTGATACGGCATATGTAGCGGGAGACTATGCGACAGCCATAGAAAACTATCAGAAGGCCGTAGAGGCTGATCCTGATCAGGAATATGCCCTGTATTTCCTGGGACATGCTTATTACAACAGCGGAGACACTGCAAATGCCAATAAGACCTTTAAGGAATATATGGAAAAATTCCCCGGAAGTGAAAGGGCGTCTGAGGTACAGACATACATCAGCGATGCAGCAACAGGTGCTGCGGGCGGAACTACCGGAGGGACAGCAGGCCAGGGCATAATGCCGAACGGAGATACTGGAGTCACTGCAGGTCAGGATGGAAACGGTACGAATGCAGGTACAGATACAGGCGCACCGGCGGGAGACGGCGCAGCGGGAACTGACGGAAGCGGAATGGGAACAGGAACCGGGGACGGCACCGGAGGAGAATACCAGGGAAACGGCAGCGACGCAGACGGAACAGGTGATGGTATGGATTATACTGCAGGATAATACCTCGGAGCGGAGGACGTGTACAGAAAATGTATGCGTCCTTTTTTATCTCTCAGAAAGTGCTTTCTGTCAGGTAAACGCTCAACGCCGGGGGAGGCAAAAAAGCACAGGGGAGATCTGCGGTACAAGAAAAAGAGAGGGGACATGGCAATGGAAGGTGGTTATAAGATTCGGGAAAGAAATCTGACAGTGGAGATGCCGGCGGAGATCGATCATCACAGCGCACAGCATATCACTTCAAATATTGATTATCTCATAGAAGCAAATGGGATCAGAAGCATCGTTTTTGATTTTAACAGGACATCTTTTATGGACAGCTCAGGGATAGGCATTTTGTTGGGCAGATATAAGAAAATGAACTACGCGGGGGGCAAGGTGATGGTGATAAGGGCAAACCCGTCCATCAGAAAAATACTGACATTTTCAGGAGTGACAAAAATTATGGATGTCTATGAAGGGCTGCCGGAGCAGTCCGACCGAATCTAAGGGGGGAGAACAATGGGGATTTCAAATGAAATGAGGCTGGAATTTGACAGCAGGTCATGTAATGAAGGATTTGCCAGGGTATCAGTGGCGGCATTTATGACGCAGCTGAACCCGACGCTGGAAGAAGTGGCGGATGTGAAGACTGCCCTCTCAGAGGCTGTCACGAATTCAATCGTACACGGTTACGAGGGGGCAATTGAGAAAATAGTTGTGGAATGCCGCATAGAGGATGATACCTTTTGTGTGGACGTGACAGACCACGGAATAGGGATTGAAAATATTGAGCAGGCAATGGAGCCGCTGTTTACAACAAAGCCTGACTCTGAGCGGTCAGGGATGGGATTTGCCTTCATGGAGGCTTTTATGGATTCCATAGAAGTGACTTCAAAACCAAATGAGGGCACTAAGGTCTCCATGAAAAAGAAAATAGGCTGTGGGAAGAGCAAGTTCGAAAGGTGAAAGGATGGGCAGATGGATCAGACCCTTAGGTTAATTGAGAGATCTCACCAGGGGGATAAAGATGCCAGAGAAGAACTTGTAGAAAAAAATATGGGGCTTGTGTACAGTATAGTGAGAAGATTCGCCGGACGGGGGCATGAGATGGAGGACCTTGTCCAGATAGGGAGCATTGGGCTTATTAAGGCGATAGATAAATTTGACATGTCCTACGACGTGAAGTTCTCCACCTACGCTGTTCCCATGATAGCGGGGGAAATCAAGAGGTTTTTAAGGGATGACGGCATGATAAAAGTCAGCCGAACCTTAAAGGAGACAGCCTGCAAGGCATATATGACAAAAGAAGCGCTGGAAAAAAGAATGGGCAGGGAGCCCACAGTTGAAGAGATATCCATGGAGATCGGGGCAACAAGAGAAGATATCATACTTGCCATGGAATCTGCCGCGGAGGTGGAGTCGCTGTACCAGACGATCTATCAGGGGGACGGCAACGCCATATTTTTAATGGATAAGATTGAAGAAAAAGAAAATAGAAATGAAGAGCTTTTAAACCATATGATGCTTTCGGAGGTTCTGGATACACTGACCGGGGAGGAGAGGAAACTGATACATCTGCGGTATTTTGAAGATAAAACACAGACGCAGGTGGCACAGGTGATGGACATGTCTCAGGTACAGGTTTCAAGAATGGAAAAGAAAATATTGACAAAGATGCGGGGAAGGATTTCATAACTTCCCCGTATATTTTTGGCCTAAAATCAAATAATAGTTAAAAATGATGAAAAAAGGAAGTGATCATAATGTATAAGAAAAAAATACTGGCTTGCCTGACAGCTGTGCTGATGCTGGCTCTTGTCATCGGTATATTTTATTATGCTTCATATGTCCAGAAAAATAACCATGAAGCAGGGGGAACTTTTGTAAAAGCTTTCGGACAGAAAACTGAGGAGTGCTGTTTATGACAAATGATACTCTTTACCTGAACATTGACCAAAATGTAGAAGTCCATGACACTACTGTATACCTGAAGGATATCGCCCAGCTGGACTGCAGCAATAAATCACTCGAAAACCGCATCAGGGCCCTGAAATTTCCTGATGCGGTCAAAGGAAGGCCGGGCAGGTATGTACACTCAGTGATGGAGATAATAGCGCTGATCCATCAGGATTTCCCAAGTCTGGAAGTAAACAATATTGGCGAACCTGAATTTATCATTACACTGCAGAAGAAAAAGCAGCATGGGACGGCTATGGACTGGCTGAAGACAGCCTTTGTCTGTTTCCTTATGTTTTTTGGGGCAGCCTTCTCCATCATGACATTTAATAATGATGTAAGCATCACTGATCTGTTCGCCCAGCTCTTTGAACAGTTCACAGGGCGCGCGTCAGACGGCTTTACCATTCTGGAGCTTTCTTATTCTATAGGCGTAGGGCTTGGCATCCTTATCTTTTTTAACCACTTTGCCGGAAGGAAACTCACGGCAGACCCGACTCCCCTGGAAGTCCAGATGAGAAAATATGAGGATGATATAAATAAGACACTGCTGGAATCCAGCAACCGCAAACCTGATAAGGAAAAGCGGAAAGAATAGATCTGTTTGAGAGAATGAAGGGAGGAATGCCGGGTGTTGGTGCAGGTTTTAATGGGAATCATTGGATTAAGCAGCGGGTTTGTCGTTGCAGGGGGAGTCATAGCGCTGGTAATAGGCCTGGGGATAGTCACAAGATATGTGGGCATCACACATACAGGAGAGTATCTCTGGCTCTATGAGGATATTATTCTCCTGGGAGGCATTTTTGGCGTGCTTCTGACAGTATACAATATCCATGTGCCGTTCGGCGCCGCAGGGCTGGCTCTCCTTGGCATTGGAGCCGGCATATATGTGGGAGGATGGATACTTGCGCTGGCTGAGATTGTGAATATCTTCCCGATCATGGCCAGGAGGATTGGCCTGGTCAAAGGCATGAGTCTGGTGATTATTTTTATGGCAGCCGGAAAAATATTAGGAAGCCTGCTGCATTTTTATATGCGGTGGTAATGGAGGTACTTATGGCAGATATTTTAAAAGAAAAGAAGAACCAACAGTATAATGAATACGTAAAGCAGGTGACACCCACGCACAGCCTGCCAATGAACATGCTCAAGGCATTTGTCACAGGCGGGATCATATGTGTGATCGGACAGTTCCTGCTGAATTACTGCGGCAGCCTGGGGCTGGACAAAGACACATCAGGAGGATGGACATCTATGATCCTTGTACTTCTGAGCGTTATCCTGACAGGATTTGGCATCTATCCCAAGCTGGCTAAGTTCGGCGGTGCAGGGACACTTGTGCCTATCACAGGGTTTGCCAATTCAGTGGCAGCGCCTGCAATTGAGTTCCAGAAAGAGGGACAGGTATTCGGGATAGGATGCAAGATATTCACTATCGCCGGTCCTGTGATCCTCTACGGAGTGTTCACAAGCTGGCTGGTGGGCCTTATCTACTGGCTGCTTAAAGCGGTCCATGTTTTATGATAACTAATTGAGAGGTGATAATAAATGAGCCAGATTTGTGGAATGTCGAGTATTCAGTTCGACAAGGCGCCGCATATTATAAGCGCGGCATCAGTTGTAGGAAAAAAGGAGGGGGAAGGCCCTCTTGGAAAGCTTTTTGATCTGGTGGGGGATGATCCCATGTTTGGAGAGGACAACTGGGAGAAGGCAGAGAGCACGCTGCAGAAAGAAGCAGCCCAGATGGCTCTGGGGAAGGCAGGACTGCTGCCCACACAGATCAGATACCTGTTTGCAGGCGATCTTCTGGGACAGCTTATAGCTACCTCCTTCGGGGTGGTGGATATGAACATTCCCATGTTCGGGCTCTATGGAGCCTGTTCAACCTGCGGGGAATCCCTGTCTCTGGGAGCTATGGCAGTGGCGGCAGGATACGGTGACTATGTGCTGGCCCTTACATCCAGCCACTTCGCCAGTGCGGAGAAACAGTTTCGGTTTCCCCTGGAATACGGAAACCAGCGTCCCCTTGCAGCTACCTGGACCGTCACGGGAAGCGGGGCCTTTGTACTTGCCCCCAAGGGAGGAAAAGCCAGGATTACTGGCGTGACCACCGGAAAGGTCGTGGATTTTGGCGTCAAAGATTCTATGAATATGGGTGCGTGTATGGCTCCGGCTGCCTGTGACACTATTTATCAGAACTTCATGGACTTTAACAGGCAGCCGGAGGATTATGATAAGATCATTACCGGGGACCTGGGATATGTGGGGCAGAAGATATTGATTGACCTGCTGAAGGAAAAGGGATTTGATATCAGTAAGGTGCATACAGACTGCGGCATAGAGATATATGACCAGCAGACCCAGGATACACATTCAGGCGGCAGCGGATGCGGATGTTCAGCAGTAACACTTGCTGCCATGATACTTCCTAAGATAGAGAAAGGGAGCTGGAAGCGGGTGCTTTTTGTTCCCACAGGCGCGCTGCTCTCTACTGTCAGCTTTAATGAAGGCCAGAGTGTGCCCGGGATAGCCCACGGTGTTGTCATAGAGCACTGCTGAAATGGAGGAAAAGGAATATGATGGACTATATTAATGCATTCTGGGTAGGGGGACTTATATGCGCCCTTGTACAGATATTGATGGAAAAGACAAAACTGATGCCAGGCAGGATCATGGTCATTCTTGTATGCTCAGGTGCAGTACTGGGCGCTGTGGGCATCTACCAGCCCTTTATGGACTTCGCCGGGGCGGGCGCCTCAGTGCCTCTTCTGGGATTTGGGAACCTGCTTTGGAAGGGAGTCAAAGAAGCAATAGAAACAGATGGATTTATAGGTATTTTTATGGGAGGATTTACATCAAGTGCGGTGGGAATATCCGCAGCACTTGTATTCTCCTATCTGGCCAGCCTTGTCTTTAAACCAAAGATGAAGGAATAGCGGAAGACCAACACGAAATCCCCTCTCAGGCTGCAATGGCGTACAGCCCGAGGGGGGATTTCTATATACATTTTAGGAATTAAGATATTGACAATTTTATAAATGGTAACGGAAAAATATTCCGTTATCTCTGCACACGGCCTGATCCGTCTCCGCCGGCCAGTTTCATGACTTCATCAACAGATACCTGGTTGAAGTCTCCTTCGATGCTGTGCTTCAGGCAGCTGGCAGCTACTGCAAATTCAATAGTCTGCTGAGGCTCAAATCCTGTCAGGCAGGAGTAGATAAGTCCGCCGCCGAAGGAATCGCCGCCGCCTACACGGTCTACGATGTGCATAGGATATTTCTTGCTGAAGTAGTAATCATTACCGTCATAGAGCATAGCAGCCCACATATTATCATTTGCTGAAATTGACTCACGGAGTGTGATTGCTACCTTCTGGAATCCAAAACGGTCAGCCAGCTGTTTTGCCACATCCTTGTAACCGTCATGGTTTAATTTACCGCTTGTGACATCTGTTCCGGCAGCTTTGATGCCGAATACATCACTTGCATCTTCTTCATTTGCGATGCATACATCTACATACTCGCAGAGCTGGCCCATGACCTGTCCTGCTTTTTCTTTGCTCCAGAGCTTGTTGCGGTAGTTCAGGTCACAGCTGACAGTGATGTTTTTAGCCTTGGCAGCCTTGCATGCTTCCAGGCAGACAGCTGCTACATTGTCACCAAGTGCCGGTGTGATGCCTGTGAAATGGAACCAGTCGGCTCCCTCGAAAATCTCGTCCCAGTTAAAATCAGCAGTAGTTGCTTCAGCCATAGAAGATCCTGCACGGTCATAGATGACCTTGGAAGGACGCTGGCTGGCGCCTTTTTCCAGGAAGTAGATGCCGAGACGGTTTCCGCCGCGCACCATATAAGAGGTGTCCACACCATAACGTCTTAAAGAATTTACAGCACACTGTCCAATCTCATGCTTCGGCACTTTTGTTACGAAAGCGGCATCCATGCCGTAGTTAGCTAATGATACAGCTACATTTGCTTCTCCGCCGCCGTAAGTTGCGCCTAAAGATTCAGCCTGAACGAAACGGTAATATCCTTCAGGAGCCAGTCTCAGCATGATTTCACCAAATGTAATAACTTTCTTTGCCATTTAAAAATCCTCCAATATTTATTAAATTATATTATAATTTATTTCTGTACAAGATGAAGTGCAAAGCCGCCGTATTCACCTTCCAGGTAAATAGCTTTGATATTGCCCTTTTCATCGCGTTTAGCTGATTCCATATCGAATTTGCATCCGCGCATCTCAAGATGGAAGATCGCTCTTTCCATATAGTTTGTAGATATTGCGATATGGCCCTTTGAGCCTTTTCCGGGAGTTTTCATGATCTCCATGCCTGTTCCGGCAAATACGGAAGAATTGCCTGTTTTCTTTGCAAAGCCGAACATCTTCTCCATAGCTGTAGCCAGGCTGTCTGCCTCAGATGCCTCGGCAGCGTTGATGCCCACATGAGCAACCTCTAAACCAAGCATAGTGGATACCGCCTCTTTAGTCAGGGCTGTGATCCCTTCGAAATCACCTGCAGCAACCATTTCCTTCTTTACCATCCAGCTGCCGCCGCATGCAATGATCTTGCCGAAATCCAGATAGGAATTCAGGTTCTTTGCGCTGATGCCGCCTGTCGGCATGAATTTCATGTTAGTGTAAGGAGCAGCCATGGACTTGATCATATTAAGACCGCCTGCAGCTTCTGCCGGGAAGAACTTTACAACCTCAAGGCCGCATTCAATAGCCTGCTCAATATCACTCGGGTTTGTACAGCCAGGTGTGATAGGGATCCCTTTTTCTACACAATAACGGACGATCTTAGGATTCAGTCCCGGGCTTACGATAAATTTAGCTCCGGCAGCTACTGCGCGGTCAACCTGCTCTGTTGTGAGTACTGTGCCTGCGCCAACAAGCATTTCCGGGTATTCTGTAGACATGATGCGGATAGATTCTTCAGCAGCAGCAGTACGGAATGTAACTTCTGCACATGGAAGCCCGCCTTCACAGAGAGCCTTTGCCAGAGGGGCAGCGTCCTTTGCATCATCCAGGGCTATTACAGGAACAATTCCCATTTTTGAGATTTTTTCTAAAACTTCAACCATCTTACATTTCTCCTTTAATAGATAGGTTCATAAAACTACAAGTTTCATCATATAAAACTACGTTTCAAAATATGGTATACTTAGAGTATAGAAGAATGAATCTGAATTGTCAATAGTATTTTTCCATTGTTTTTTATTTTTATCAGTGTTACAATAAATTCGCTTCATAGTTTCATAATATGGAATAACCGATGACCTTTTTATAGGAGAGTTTAAATATATGGCAGAAACAGAACAGACAGAAAAAATTAAAAATCCGGTCCAGTCAGCAGAAAGGATATTCAGTGTGATGGAGACACTGGCCCAGACAGGTCCCGTCGGCCTGGTAGAGCTGAGCGGCATGCTGGGGCTCCACAAGAGTACAGTGCACAGGCTTCTGCTTTCTCTTACATGTATGGGATACGTGCAGCAGGATGAGGAGACGAGCAAATATATGCTCACTTTTAAGCTGGTAGAGCTCTCAGAGAAGATACTTGCAAAGGTGGATATCCTGACAGTTGTCCATCCTTATATTACAAGGCTGGCAAATGACTGCAATGAGACAGTGCATTTTGTGCAGAGAAGAGGGACGGAAGTCTTTTATCTGGATAAGGTGGCTCCCTTAAAGCCGCAGGAGAGCGCGATCCGTATGGCTTCACAGGTGGGGCTGGCGAGGCCTCTCTACTGCTCAGGGGTGGGCAAGTCCATCCTGGCGGAGATGTCTGAGGAGGAGGTCAGATATATCTGGGACCACAGCGAAATTGAAAAAAAGACAGAGCATACGATCGTCACACTTGATGAGCTGTTAAAGGAGCTGCAGATAGTAAAAGAAAAGGGTTATGCCCTGGACAATGAGGAAAATGAACTGGGTGTCAGGTGCATAGCAGTATGTGTGCCTGACCACAGGGGACGGCCGATGAATGCATTCAGCATCTCCGCCCCTGTGGGAAGGATGACTGACGAGAGGATAAATGAGCTTGCTGTACAGATACTGAGGACAAAGGAAGAAATACAGTTAAGGCTGGGACAGGCATAAGGGCGGATATTGCAGGAGGCATACATGGAAGGAACATTAAAAGAAGCTTTGGAATGCTGCCCGGTGGTGGCGGCTGTGAAGGATACAGAGGGGCTGGAGAAAAGCCTGGGGTCAGAGTGTACGATCATCTTTGTGCTTTTTGGGGATGTATGCGGCATACCTTCTATTGTGGATAAGATAAAAGAGGGCGGCAAGCTGGCTCTTGTCCATATAGACCTTATAGTGGGGCTCT
This sequence comes from Murimonas intestini, assembly GCF_024622195.1. NCBI lineage: Bacteria > Bacillati > Bacillota > Clostridia > Lachnospirales > Lachnospiraceae > Murimonas > Murimonas intestini. The sequence goes on along the minus strand of NZ_JANKBI010000017.1, from coordinate 109,919 downwards.
CCGGTAAAGAAGCAGCAGTGGATTATATCAGGCAGTTCACAAGGGCGGACGGGATCATAACTACGAAGCCGGCGCTTGTAAAACGGGCGAGAGAGCTGGGACTGTGCAGCATCCTTCGTTTTTTTGTCATAGACTCAATGGCCCTGGAAAATATTGAACGTCAGGTCCGCCAGGCCAGGCCTGACGTTGTAGAGATGCTGCCAGGCATCATAGCGCCTAAGATCATTTCCAGGATCTGCAGAAGCCTCAGAGTCCCTGTCATTGCGGGAGGGCTGATCAGCGAGAAAGAAGATATCATGGCTGCTCTTGAGGCCGGGGCGGTATCCATCTCCACGACGAATGAAAAGGTATGGTTTATGTAGCAGAAAATGTAAAAAAGGGGCTGTTCTATTTACCGGAAGTATGGTAAAATAAATATAACTGTGAAGGTACCAGGCAGTTACATTTAAATATTGAATTGCTGGAGAAAAGAGTCAGGCAAAGAACATGTGCATACGCATGTGTTATTTGTCTGGCTTTTTGTTTTGTTCCGGTGTTTTGTACGGCAGTCCGGGGAGAATGCGGTTCCGGCATATTACAGCAGGCAGCTGTATGGCGCCTGAAATTTGGGAGGTAAGGTTTATGTATGATGTAGTCGTAATAGGAGCAGGCGTGACAGGTTGCGCTGTTGCCAGAGAATTATCCAGGTATGATCTGAAGATCTGTGTTCTGGAGAGGGAGGAGGATGTCTGCTGCGGCACTTCAAAGGCAAACAGCGGCATCGTCCATGCAGGGCATGATGCCAGGCCGGGGAGCCTGAAGGCAAAATTTAATCTCATGGGAAATGAGATGATGGAGGATTTGTCAAAGGAGCTTGATTTTCCTTTCAGAAGGAACGGGTCAATGGTACTCTGTTTTAAGGAAGAGGAGAAGGGAAAGCTGGAAGAATTAAAGCGGCAGGGGGAGGAAAACGGCGTTAAAGGTCTCAGAATACTGGAGAGAGAAGAGATACGCAGGATGGAGCCCAACCTGACTGAGAATGCCGTGGCTGCTCTCTATGCGCCTTCAGGGGGGATCGTATGTCCCTTCGGCCTGACAATTGCCTTGGCGGAGAATGCATATGTCAACGGAGCTGAGTTCAGATTTAATACAGAGGTGGCTTCTATTGAAAGGGTAAGTGATACAGGCAGGGAAGGCTATCTTTTAAGGACGGATAAAGGGGAGATCAGAAGCAGGGCTGTAGTGAATGCTGCCGGAGTATATGCAGATACATTTAACAACATGGTTAGTGGGAGAAAGCTGTCTATTATTCCCAGAAAAGGTGAATACCGCCTGCTTGACAAGAGTACAGGAAAATTTGTGGATAAGACCATCTTTCAGATGCCCACTGAGCTGGGAAAGGGTGTGCTGATAACGCCGACTGTCCATGGAAATCTGATGGTGGGACCCACAGCGGCCGACATTGAAGATAAAGAGGGAGTGAATACCACAGCTGAAGGTCTGGAAGAAGTAGCGTTAAAAGCAGCCCTGAGCGCCGAACATGTACCAGGCGGCCAGGTCATCACATCATTTGCAGGCCTGCGTGCCCATGAAGCGGGAGATGATTTTGTGATCGGCGAGGCGGAGGATGCAGCCTTTTTCTTTAATGCGGCGGGGATCGAATCGCCGGGTCTGACAAGCGCGCCCGCCATAGGGGCGGTTTTGGCAGAAGAGATTGCAGGAAGGCTTGGCGCAGTCAGAAAAGAAAAATTTCAGGTGGAAAGAAAAGGCATCTTCTGCGTATCAACAGCCACGAAAGAGGAGCTGGCAGACAGGATCAAGGAAAATCCTGCTTACGGAAATGTTATCTGCCGCTGTGAGACAGTCACAGAAGGAGAGATCAGGGATGCCGTCAGAAGGCCGCTGGGTGCAAAGTCTCTGGACGGCGTGAAGCGCAGGACGAGGGCAGGAATGGGAAGGTGCCAGTCAGGCTTCTGTTCGCCAAAGGTCATGGAGATACTTGCAGAGGAGCTGGGATGTTCTAAACTGGAGCTGACAAAATCAGGACATGGCTCATACCTGCTGGCCGGACTTGACAAGGAAAATCTGTAGAGGGGGATAATTATGAGAAAGGATTATGATATTGTAGTGATCGGAGGAGGCCCGGCCGGCATGGCGGCGGCAGCTTCTGCCAGAGAGAGCGGGATCACAAACATACTGATACTTGAGCGTGACAGGGAACTGGGGGGGATACTGAACCAGTGCATCCACAATGGTTTTGGCCTGCATACCTTTAAGGAGGAGCTGACAGGTCCGGAATATGCGGCCAGATTCATCAGCAAGGTGAAAGAAGCCGGTATAGACTACATGCTGAATACTATGGTGCTGGATATCAGCCCGGACAAGGAAGTAACAGCCATGAACAGGGAAGAGGGGCTGTTTACTGTGCGTGCCGGGGCTGTCATCCTGGCTATGGGGTGCCGGGAGCGTCCGAGAGGAGCTCTGAATATTCCTGGGTACAGGCCGGCGGGCATCTATTCAGCAGGTACAGCCCAGAGGCTTGTAAATATAGAAGGTTTCCTGCCGGGCAGGGAGGTGGTTATCCTTGGATCAGGCGATATAGGGCTTATCATGGCCAGAAGGATGACACTGGAAGGGGCGAAGGTGAAGGTGGTTGCTGAACTGATGCCTTACTCCGGGGGGCTTAAAAGGAATATCGTACAGTGCCTGGATGACTTTGGGATACCGCTGAAGCTGAGCCATACAGTGATTGATATCGATGGCAAAGAGAGGGTTAAGGGAGTGACTCTGGCGAGGGTGGATGAGAACAGGAAACCCATCCCTGGAACAGAAGAGTATATACCCTGTGATACCCTGCTGCTCTCCGTGGGACTGGTGCCGGAGAATGAACTGACTAAAGGGATGGGGATAGATTTGATGAGAGCCACCTCAGGTCCGAAGGTGAACGAATCTATGGAAACAAGCAGGGAAGGAGTCTTTGCCTGCGGCAACGTGCTCCATGTGCATGATCTTGTTGATTATGTGACTCAGGAGTCTGAAGAGGCAGGAAAGGCAGCGGCGCGCTATATAAAAAGCGGCCTTAAACGGGGAGCGGCAGTGGAGGTGGAGGCAGCAGGCGGAGTGAGATATACAGTGCCCTCATCCATCCAGCCTGAAAATGCAGAAGATAAGATTGTTGTGAGATTCCGGGTGGGAGATGTTTACAAAGACAGCTGGATTAGTGTATATTATGATAAAGAGAGAATATTGCACCGGAAGAAGCGCATCATGGCGCCTGGCGAGATGGAGCAGGTTATCCTGAAAAAAGAGGAGCTTCAGAAGAGGATGGGACTTAAAAAGATAACTATAACGATTGAGGAGGCGTAGGGCGATGAGAAAAGAGCTTACATGTATCGGATGCCCCATGGGCTGCCAGCTGACAGCGGTGGTCGAGGGGAATGAAGTTGTTTCTGTAGAGGGGAATACCTGCGCAAAAGGGGCTTCTTATGCGAAAAAAGAATGTATAGCGCCCCAGAGGACAGTGACATCCTCAGTCAGGGTAGAGGGCGGTGTGCTGAAAATGGTTTCTGTAAAGACAGCAGAGGAGATTCCCAAGGAGAAAACAGGCAGCTGTATGAAAGCACTGAAGGATATCTGCGTGAAGGCGCCTGTCCATATTGGAGATATTATTCTTGCTGATGTGGCCGGAACAGGTGTGAATATTATCGCTACAAAGAATATAGACCCGGCAGAACGGGCTCTTGCGTGAATCAAAGACCCCGCTGCAAGCAGACGGGGTATCAAACTTGTAACGCTGCAGAGCAGCGGGGTATTTGACCCTCGCGGCATTCGCCAAATGCACATGCAAGCATGTTCACTTGGCTCATTGCTCGCGGGAATAAATCCAAGGAGGAAGATATAATGGGGAAATATGTAATGGCTCTGGATCAGGGGACAACAAGCTCCAGATGTATTTTATTTAATAAAGGCGGAGAGATCTGCAGCGTAGTGCAGAGAGAATTTGAACAGATATTTCCAAAGCCCGGCTGGGTAGAGCACGATCCGATGGAGATCTGGTCTTCCCAGATCAGTGTGGCGGCCGAGGCCATGAGCAGGATCGGGGCAGGGCCTGAGGATATTGCGGGGATAGGCATCACGAATCAGAGGGAGACTACTGTCGTATGGGACAGGAATACAGGAAAACCTGTCTATAATGCTATTGTGTGGCAGTGCAGAAGGACTTCAGACATAGTGGACCAGCTTGGCAGGGAAGGCTTTGACAAGATATTGCGGGAGAGGACAGGACTTGTTCCTGACGCTTATTTCTCAGCAACTAAGCTGAAATGGATACTGGATCATGTGGACGGCGCCAGGGAGAGGGCAAAGAAGGGCGAGCTGCTCTTCGGGACAGTAGACACATGGCTGATCTGGAACCTTACAAAGGGTGAGGTCCATGTTACAGATTACACAAATGCGTCCAGAACAATGCTTTTTGATATCCATAAGCTCGAATGGGATGACGAGATCCTTGCCAAGCTGGATATTCCCCGGGAAATGCTTCCGGAGGTGAAGCCCTCCAGTTATATATACGGATATACGAAGGATTGTGTGATAGGAGACAATATCCCTATAGCGGGCGCGGCAGGTGACCAGCAGGCGGCTCTGTTCGGCCAGTGCTGTTTCGAGCCGGGAGAGGTAAAAAATACATACGGCACAGGCTGTTTTCTGCTCATGAATACCGGGGAGAAGGCTGTGGAATCAAAGAACGGCCTGCTAACCACCATAGCAGTGGGAGTCGGCGGTAAAGTGGAGTATGCCCTGGAGGGCAGCGTCTTTGTGGCCGGGGCCGCCATACAGTGGCTGAGGGATGAGCTGCGCATGATAAAGAGCGCGGCCCAGTCTGAGCAGTACTGTGAAGCGGTGCCTGACACAAACGGCACTTATGTGGTGCCGGCCTTCACGGGACTGGGCGCGCCGTACTGGGACCAGTATGCCAGAGGGGCGATAGTAGGGCTCACGAGAGGAACCAGCAAGGAACATCTGATCCGCGCTACTGTAGAATCCCTGGCATACCAGGTGTATGATCTGATCGAGGCTATGGAGCAGGATTCAGGCATCCATCTGAAGACCCTGAAGGTAGACGGAGGAGCATGTGCGAACAACTTCCTGATGCAGTTCCAGTCTGACATTTTAAACACTCAGGTGGCAAGGCCAAAATGCATTGAGACTACAGCTCTCGGCGCCGCCTATCTGGCAGGCATCGCTACGGGCTATTGGAATGACAGGGAAGATGTGCGGAAAAACTGGGCTCTGGAATGGACCTTTGTTCCTAAAATGGAAGAGGAATCCCGCAGGAAATTGGTCAGGGGATGGAAAAAAGCAGTAAAATATTCTTTTGACTGGGCTAAAGATGAATAATAAACCTTGTATTGTGTGGGATTTTGTTGTATTATATTAATATCTGAATTAGTATATTACTGCGTGAAGCATTTTCTCATATAATGTAAAGGAGAGACTTTATGAAACTAGATGAGCTTGATTTTTCCGGAGATAAAAGGATGCGAATCGTCCAGGAACTGGTGCCGGGCAAGCAGGTTACGCTGGCACATGTGATCGCCAGCCCCGATCCTATTGTATATAAGAAGCTGGGCCTGGATCCTGAACTGGATTATAAGAGGGCCGCTATTGGCATACTCAGCATGAGCCCTGCGGAGATCTCAGTTATTGCGGGAGATATTGCAGTAAAGGCGGCTAATATTGATCTTGGATTTATTGACCGTTTCAGCGGGACTTTGATTTTCACCGGAAGGGTGGCGGAGGTGGAAGCGGCTATCCAGGCTATTACGGCATATCTGGAGGAGAAGCTGCATTTTACCATCTGTGAAGTCACAAGGACTTAAGGCGGCGTCATGAAAAAGATTATTCTGATGGGGCGCAGCGAGTGCGGGAAAACAACGCTGCAGCAGGCCCTGAAAGGTGATACCATCCATTATCACAAGACACAGTACATAAACCACTACGATGTAGTGATAGATACCCCGGGTGAATATGCGGAAACAAACAGGCTGGGCAGGGCGCTTGCCCTTTATTCCTATGAGGCTGACGTGGTAGGTCTGCTGATCAGTTCAGAAGAGCAGTATTCCCTCTTCCCCCCCTGTGTGACTGCATGCTCCACTCGGCCGGTAATAGGCATTATCACACAGATAGATTCCCCGAATGGAGACCCCGACAGGGCGGAGAGATGGCTCAGGCTGTCAGGCTGTGAGACGATTTTCCGGGTAAGCTCATATACAGGCGAGGGCATATGGCAGATTCTTGAGTATTTACGGGAGCCGGGAGATGTGCTCCCCTGGGACAATGAAAAAGAAGCCGGCAGGCCTAGAAAGGTACTGTCTACAAAGTCAAATACCCGCAGCCTGCCGCAAAAATCAAAGACACTGCTGCAATAAAATGCTGTAATAAGATACTGTAATATAACAGGTGCTGCCATCATACTTATTTGTGATGGGCAGCAGCTGTTTTATTATTGTTCACGGGAGGGTTTTTTATTACATATATTGGCTAAATTCGATTTTTTCTTTATTTGGACCTTCGATGGTAAAGAACCGCACTCCATTTTCCCAAAATGGGAGGAAGTGAATTGTGTCCTGCGTTGTATTCATATTGTGGCAGTTTATATACTGGTATACTTCTTCAATATCTGTCACATTGACAGCCACATGGTCGACTGCTCCGGATTCCATTTTAGCGGACTTATTTTCATAGGTTTCTATAACAAGTGTCCCCAGCTTTAAAAATACAACCTTTTCATTTGCTTCTTCATTTACAGTCTGAAATGCTGTCTCAAATCCTAACTTATGGTAAAAGTCCAGTGTTGCATCTATATCATTAGTTGGTATTCCTATATGCTGAATACCAGTCATATACTGATTTAAATTCATTTTATCTCTCCAGTCTTTTTTGTACCTTTTTTCTATTTTTCAGGTGAAATTATATATTTTCCGTTAGCACGGAGTTCTGGTTTACTTAATATATCTTTCAGATTGTCAAGACCGCATACATCATAGACCATACTGCTTACATCAAGACGTCCGGAGTCAATTAAGTCCAAAGCCCTTTTCTGGGTATAAGGATTGATATATGATGCTTTTAACTCCAGCTCTTTCTGGAATATCTGGAATGGCTTCACTGAAATGGTTTCATCCGGTTTTGTAAGTCCGAACATCATTACAACAGCCTTGTTTCCAGCAATGTCAATGGCCTGTTCAATAGTAGAAGGACGGCCTACACACTCGATTACTGTATTGACCCACGTCATGCCGTTCTCTTTTAAACGGGCCTTTACATCCTCATGGATCGGATCGATACACACATCCGCGCCTAATTTTTTTCCTACTTCCCGTTTGCTCTCAACCGGTTCAAGAAGAGCCACTTTTGCAGCTCCCGCCAGCTTTGCAAGCTGTAACATGAGAAGTCCTATCATACCTCCGCCAATCACGACAACCTGATGCCCTGGACGGACCCCGCACATATCCATGCCGTGCAGGCAGCAGGCAACGGGTTCAGTCATAGCGCCCTGTTCAAAAGATGTATTATCTCCCAGCTTATAAACTTGTCTTGCATTAACGGCACAGTATTCTGCAAATCCGCCATTTACTGTAGTTCCATAACCTATCATATTTTCGCAGTAATGGGCAACACCGTTTCTGCATGGTTCACAGGCCCCGCAGTAACAGTTTGGGTCAATGCACACCCTGTCACCTACTTTATAGTCTTTTACTTCCGAACCTGTTTCTGCAACTATACCAGAGAATTCATGCCCGAGAATTGTCGGAGGTGTGACTTCAGCAGCACCTTTGTCACCCTCGTAAATATGTACATCTGTTCCGCATACACCACAGGCCTTTACCTGGATCAAAATATCCTGTGGCCCCACTACAGGCATTTCGTGTTCCTCAACTCGTAAATCATGTTTTCCATAGAATACTGCACTTTTCATTTTGATTACCTCCGTTTTTAATGTTGCATCTTACGCTTATGACTAAACTGTAAGTTAAGTATATAATTGGAATGAGATATTGTCTATTGACGAAAAACACAATTTACAAATATGTTTTTTAGAGGTTCAGGCTTCCTTATCCCTGTCATCTTGAACATGATTCAAAAGCCGCGGCTTATCTGGAGTTATGGAATCATCCCCAGTTAAACAGCGCAATTGTATTTTTATTAAACAGGAATTTAGACGGTGCTGTTATCACAAACCACAGCGTCCATCAGGGCACTTATATGCACAGCAGACTTTTTGAACATATATGTATTCATCCTGAAGGACCTATGTGTTACTGTGGAAACCTATCGGGCCTAATATTAGGCCCGATATCGTGAATACTTCTTACTATGAAATTTTCTGGAGCTTTTCGCTATGCTCCGATAACCCCTTTTTCATTAACTTAATATCCTCTTGAATGTCTTCAATCGACATCCTTGCGGCTGTAAAGTCATCAGCCGCCGGCAGATAATGTTCCGCTAGTGTTTTTATCTGCGGTTTGATGTCATTTTCAATATCAAGCCGGATCTTTTGGATTTCCAGCTGGAGCTGATGGTACTCGTGTTACGGTTCACTCTGTGACCAGTAACATGCTCCGCAATGCACAGAAACGGCAAAAACGCCGTTTCACGCTGCAAAACCAGGAATTTTTTGGCTTAATTAATACTTCTTAAACAAAACTCTTACAATACGTAAATATTTGTAGTGCATATTAAGTACATCAAAACAAACAAGTTTACAGTAAAGGTAAAGAAAAGGAGTCAGAAATGAAAAACAGAATTTATTTAATAACAGGAGCTGCAGGATTTTTAGGAAGCCACGTATGTGAAGAACTTTTAGAAAGAGGAGAAAGGGTGCGTGCCTTAGTCCTCAACGGGGATAAATCTGTAAAATATGTTCCAAAGGCTGTAGAAATTGTGACAGGTGACCTTTGTGACGTGGAATCACTGGATAATTTTTTTACAGTAGATGGGGAGACGGAGACAATAGTCATCCATTGTGCAAGCATGGTGACAGTAGACCCTGCATACAATCAAAAATTAATGGATGTAAATGTGGGCGGGACAAAGAATATCATCGATCAGTGCCTGAAGCATAAAGAATGCAGAAAGCTGGTATATGTCAGCAGTACAGGGGCTATCCCGGAACTGCCGAAAGGACAGAAGATCAAGGAGGTGTACCAGTTTACGCCCATTGATAAGAAAAAACAGGTGGGCTGCTACAGCCAGTCAAAAGCTATAGCCACTCAGGCGGTACTGGATGCAGTGAATGAGAGAGGGCTGAATGCCTGCATCGTACATCCAAGCGGTATATTAGGCCCAAAGGATTACGCAGTGGGACAGACTACAGGAGTGATCATCCAGATCATGAACGGGGAGATGCCGATAGGCATGGCAGGTTCCTTTAATTTATGCGATGTCAGGGATCTGGCGCACGGATGCGTAGCCGCCGCCGATAAGGGAAGAAAGGGGCAGTGCTATATATTGGGAAATAAAGAAGTGACATTAAAGGAAGTATGCAGAATGCTGAAGGAGAACAGCCAGTGCAGCACACCTCTGTTTTATCTGCCTATAAAGCTTGCAATGAAGATTGCGGGAAGCATGGAGAAGAAGGCACAAAAAACCGGGAAAATGCCTATTATGACCACCTTCGCAGTATATAATCTGGACCGTAATAATACATTTGATTATTCTAAGGCAGAGCAGGAGCTGGGCTATACGACGCGCCCATATGAAGAGACTTTGCAGGATGAAGTGAACTGGCTTATAAAGGAAGGACTCATAAAGGAAAGAACGGTCAGCAGAAGGGTGGCAGCAGAATGAAAAATGTATGTGTGATCACAGGAGGAGGCAGCGGCATGGGGCTTGCCGCCGCACATATCATGGGGAAGGACCATTTTATTATTTTGGCTGGGCGAACAGCTTCCAGATTAGAGAGTGCAGTAAAGGAGTTAAGAGATGAGGGGATTGAGACAGAGGCATTTGCAGCGGATGTGAGCAGCAGACAGTCAGTTGAAAAGCTGGCGGAGTATGCAGCAGGCTGCGGAAGGGTAAGGGCGCTGATCCATTGCGCGGGGCTCTCACCCCACATGGGAGATGCCAGACTGATTATGCAGGGGAATGCGCTGGGAACGGTGAATATAGACGAGGTTTTTTATGAGATCATGGGGGAAGGATCCTGCATATTAAATGTTTCATCCATGTCAGCTTATCTGACGCCTCAGTTTATTATGCCGAAAAGATTATATAAACATGCTTTGACTGACATTGAAAAGTTTTTGAAAAAAATAATGGGATTTATCAGGCTTATGCCCAGATCCCAGCAGGCAAATGTAGCCTACGGCATATCTAAAAATTTCGTGATCTGGTACACAAAGAAGATGGCGGAGAAAATGGGCGGAAAGGGTATACGCATCCTGTCAGTTACGCCGGGAAATTTTGAGACCCCCATGGGCAGACTGGAGTCAAAAGAAGCGTCCGAATATATCAAATACTGTGCTATTAAACGGTTTGGCAGACCAGAAGAGATCGCGGAACTTATGGCATTTTGCGCCAGTGAAAAACCAGGGTTTCTTACTGGCGCTGATATTATTTGTGACGGGGGCTGTGTGGCAAGCGGAGTCAATCCCTTAAAAAATATATTATAATAAGTATTTCGTAAGAAGCTGGAAAAGCTTATCAATATCAATAGGCTTAGTCATGTATTCATTCATTCCAACAGACAAAGCAAGAGCCTTATCCTCTGTAAAGGCGTTTGCGGACATGGCAATGACCGGTATAGTATGGGCGTCCTCTCTGTCCATAGCGCGTATTTCTTTTGTAGCTGTCAGTCCGTCTTTTACAGGCATGCGGATGTCCATAAGGACTGCCATATAATAGCCGGACGGCTTTGAGGCAAAAGCCTGGATGGCAAGCTCACCATTGATGGCAGTATCCACTTCCAGACCCTGGAATTCCAGAAGAGATTTAGCGATTTCCATATTAAGGTCATTATCCTCCACAAGAAGAACTTTCTGACCGCCAAGATGGTAGGAGGGCAGTTTTTTCCTCTCTTTGGGTGAGATATCCAGATTCAGGAGCGTGTCATAGATGGTGGACTGCAGCAGCGGCTTGGAAATAAAGAAGTCTGCGCCGGCGTTCCTTGCCTCAGCTTCGATACTCTTCCAGTCATAGGCTGAAATAATGATGATCATTGTATCAGGACCAGTCAGCTGCCGGATCCGTTTTGTAGTCTCAAGGCCATCCATATCCGGCATTTTCCAGTCGATCATGGCCAGATCATATAATTCCCCTTTTTCTGAGGCGGCCCGGACTTCATCTATAGCCTTGAAGCCTGAATCCACCCATGTGGAACGGGCTCCTATATTTACCAGAATGGCACAGGCCTGTTCTCCCACGACCGCATCGTCGTCCACAATAAGTACATTCAGGTCATGCAGAAGTTCACGGGACTTGCGGTGCTGTTCATCCATATATCTGTCCTGGGTCAGTTCTAACGGAATGGAGACTTTAAAGGATGTCCCTTCATCCGGTATACTGTTTACTTGAATAGTTCCATTCATCAGCTGTACCAGGCTGTATACGATTGAAAGTCCAAGGCCGCTTCCAGCTTTGTTCCGGGCCAGGTCATTCGCTTCCTGTTCAAATGGCTGGTAGAGCTTACCCATAAATTCGCTGCTCATGCCGATGCCTGTATCTTTGACAGTGATATCAAGATAAGCATAGCCGTTTGTCCGGCGGGATTCTCTGAGATCCAGGATGATCCTGCCGCCTGCCGGTGTGAATTTGACAGCATTTGAGAGAAGATTCATGAGGATCTGATTGATCCTTAGGGAATCTCCGATATAGTAATGCTCCAGCGGCTCTGTATGGTAGATTTCAAAATCAACATTTTGGGAACTGGCCTGGGGATAGATGATGGATGTGACGGAATTGACCAGTTCTGTAAAGTCAAACCTGCTGTTGGTAATAGTCATTTTCCCCTGCTCAATCTTTGACATGTCCAGTATGTCATTGATCAGTGTGAGCAGATATCTGGAGGAGGCATCGATCTTATTGAAACAGTCCAGTACCCTGCTCCTGTCATCTATTTTCAGCTGTCCTATAGTGCTCATTCCGATGATGGCATTTAAAGGAGTCCTGATATCATGGCTCATGCGGGAGAGAAAATCAGACTTTGCATTATTTGCCGCCTTGGCCAGAGCCAGGGCATCCCTCAGAAGCTGCTCCTGACGGGCCTGCTGGGAACGCTGGTCGTCCAGAACCCGCAGCAGTATGACAGCCAGAGGAGCGTCACCATAAGGGTTCTCTACCTGGACAATGTGGGCGGAGACCCAGTGATATTCATTGTCACGTCCTTTTTCCTGTAGTTCGGTATAAATCTCAGGATTCTGGTTATTAAATTGTTCCAGAATATTATCCTTCGAGAAGGTCTTAAGGAATACTTCTTTGTATGAAGGATGGATGTTGGAAAGTGTCTCCTGTATCATATCTTCATAATTTCCGGAAGGCTCATGAGTAACAATATAATTTCCGGAAGAAATACACTTATAGGAATTATCTGACAGATTTACATTCATTATGAGAGGGTAGGCAGTAAATATGGCAGCGCGCAGCAGCTGATTCTCAAGCAGCTGTTCCTGTTCATGCTCCAGCTGTAGAAGCTTTGTCTGAGTAATATCATTAAATACTGCCTGTATGACTTCTTCCCCGTTGGCATTGATGACGCGCTCCATGTAGACATTGATAAAACAGTGTGAGCCGTCTTTCCGGGTCCCTTCACGTTCATATGATACATGTCCGCCGTTTTTGGAGAGATCTGTTACCAGGTCTGTATATTTAGAGCGCTCATCCTCCAAAACACAGAGGAAGGGGTCAGTTACTTCCGCCCAGTACTCATCCTGAGTATATCCATAGATCTCCCAGGCCATCCTGTTGGCATGGATGATTTTATGTGAGCTGTCAGTGGTAAACTGGATGATTCCGCACGGAACTGTATTATAAAGCTGTGTCAGAAATTTTGCCTGGCGGGATATCTCTTCGTTGGCCTGCTGAAGAAGCAGATCCTGATTCTTCTTCTGCGTGATATCCGTGATAAAGCAGGAGAGGGCTATTCCGCCTTCCTCTGTGGTAATGTATTTGCCCACGTCCATCATCCAGGCCACAGTGCCGTCTTTTCGCTTCACCCGGTATTCAACAGTATAAGCCCCCTTGGCAGACAAGGACTCCTCTGTGGACTTCTGCATGGGACAAAAGTCTTCAGGGAGTATAAAGTCCCGGCAGGAATAATTATTATGTATCCTGAAATCAGAGGCATTTTCATAGCCCAGTATCCGGCAGAGGCCTTCGCTGATCCAGTTGATCGTAAAGTCCTGATCGAAATTACAGATCAGCATACCGCCCGGAAGCTGCGGCTGCATGAGCTCAATCTGTGCGTTCTGCTCTGACAGCAGAGCCTGCATCTTTTTATAAGATTCCCTGGCGGCACGCACAGGGAACAGCTCATCATTTTCTATAGCGCTGAAAGGAACGGAGTTGTGTATATGTACAGTCTGAAACCTGTCCTGTATGCGCCTGAAGATAAAGGTGACCCTCTGGCGGGTATTTAAACTGGCATTACTTGTCTCTATAGCTTCCAGATAGCTGTCGCCCTCACAGAGGTAATAGTTCTCTCCAAGGCCCCGGACAACATAATGCTCATCTGTCATACGAAAAGGGATGCTTTCAGCGCCTTCGGCCAGGAAACATTCACTGACGGCTTTACGTCCCTCTGCTTTTTGAGCCTCGCCTGCACCCAGCCATACGATATCTTCCGCAAAGGTGGAGACAAGAAAATCCACATCATTGTCACAAAAATACCGCGTCAGAATCTCGCGGGAAAAATCAATTATTTCTTTTTCTTCTTCAAATGTCATATAGATAAAACTCCTTTGCAGCTGTAAAATACAGGTTATCTACTTATTTTATCATATTGAGGGGCATTTGCAAGTTGAAAGTAACAGTTCAGCCTTTCACTGTTCCGCGAGGTGTTTTCATGCATTATGCACGAAAATCCCGAGAATTGCAGCGCCAAAATGCTGTAAACAGCATTTTGTGTGCATCGCGGAGCGTTGTTATAGGTCAGACGGCTGCCGAATGGCAGACGGCTGAACTGTAACAGTTTAAACACCTGTCTTTTCTCAAATCCCAGTTACATTATTTCCTATATATTGACATAATACGATGAAAATTATATAATCAGGTTAAATGTTTTTGAGTCATATATTAATATAAATAGTAGAGATAAGTTCCGCTTATGCGTAATAAAAGGGAAGCCAGGTGAAAATCCTGCACAAGTCCGTTACTGTGAAAGTCAGATACCTGCTTATTTCTTAAAACTGTTTTTTGCCGCGGCAACCGGCTAAGACAGAGATGTTCCGCCCTCAAGGCTGCGTTGCTCGCAATGGCAGGTTTGGGGGCGGTCGTGTTTTGGGAGGAAAAGCATTGGAATATAAAAACGGCCTTGAAGGAATGTATGTGATAAAGGACAATAAAAAGCTCCGCTATGGCTACACCACAGGCTCCTGTGCTGCCGCGGCGGCTAAGGCGGCGGCAATGATGCTGTTCCTGGACAGGGAGGTCAGAACAGTTGACCTGCCCACCCCCAGGGGAATCATGCTGCACCTGGCAGTGGAGAAGATATGCAGAGAAGAGGGCAGTGTCTCATGCGCAGTCAGGAAGGACGGCGGAGATGACCCGGATGCCACACACGGGCTGTATATCCATGCGAAGGTGAGTCTCCGGGACGGAGATAAGATCGTCCTGGACGGAGGGCTGGGCGTGGGCAGGGTGACTAAGCCGGGACTGGAACAGCCCGTGGGAGCCGCTGCCATTAACAGAGTGCCCAGGCAGATGATAGAAAAAGAGGTGGCTGATGTCTGCGAAGAGCAGGAATACAGAGGCGGCCTGAGGGTAGAGATATTTGTCCCGGGCGGCGAAGAGACAGCCAGGAAGACATTTAACCCCAGGCTCGGCATTGAGGGAGGGATATCCATACTGGGGACAAGCGGCATTGTAGTTCCCATGAGCGAGGCAGCCCTGATCGCCAGCATCCGGCTGGAGATGGAGATGAAGAAAGCCAATGGGGCAGAATATCTTCTGATCACCCCGGGAAATTACGGGGCGGATTTTATACGTCAGAATATGGTCCTGGATGTGGAGAATTCCATGAAATGCAGCAATTACGTGGGGGAGACCCTGGATATGGCGGTTGAGCTGGGAATAAAGGGAATCCTGATCGTGGCCCATATAGGTAAGTTTATTAAAGTGGCGGGAGGAATCATGAATACTCATTCCAGATGCGCTGATTCCAGGGCTGAGCTGATGGCGGCAGCGGCAGCCAGGGCAGGGGCCGGGATTGAGACGGTCAGGGAGATACTTGGTACCATCACCACAGAGGAGGCGGTGGGTATTCTGAAGAGGGAAGGCCTTATAGAATCCGCCATGGCGGAGATAACGAAGAGGGTGAGATATTACCTTCAGCACCGCTGCCAGGGTGCGCTGCAGACAGAAGCCATTTTGTTTTCCAACCAGCATGGATATCTGGGAGAGACAGAAGGGGCGGAAGAACTGATCAGGCATTTTGAGAAGCGCAGTATATAAAATTAAGGATAAAGGAGAAATTACATGAAAGGGATATTATATGGATTAGGAATCGGGCCGGGGGATCCTGAACTGCTCACGTTAAAAGCAGTGCGCCTGATCAGTGAGAATGAAGTAATTGCAGTGCCGGGAGAAGAGGCGGAAGAGACAGTGGCCTACAAGATTGCCGTACAGGCAGTGCCCCAGCTTAGGGAAAAAGAGCTGCTGGCCGTTCCGATGCCAATGACGAAAGACCCCGGGGTGCTGGAAGAGAATCATGAGAAGGCGGCAAAAAAGGTGAGAGAGTATCTGGATATGGGAAAGAATGTAGTATTTCTGACACTGGGTGACCCGACTGTATACTCTACATATCTATATGTACATAAACGTGTGGCAGATGCAGGATATGAGACAGAGATCGTCAGCGGCATTACCTCATTCTGCGCTGCCGCAGCCAGAATGAATATGGGGCTTGTGGAAAAAGCTGAACCTCTCCATGTAATCCCTGCCTCCTACCAGGTGGAAGAAGCCCTGAAGCTGCCGGGAACAAAAGTACTCATGAAGGCGGGACGCCAGATGGGAAAAGTAAAGGAGCAGTTAAAGGAGCTGGACGCCAGCGTTGTCATGGTGGAGAACTGCGGCATGGAAAATGAAAAGGTGTACAGAAGCGCAGAAGAGATACCTGAGAGTGCGGGCTATTATTCACTCATTATAGTAAAAGAGAATTCAGATAAAGGAGAAAAATAAAATGGTACATTTTGTAGGGGCCGGATCAGGAGCGCCCGATTTAATTACAGTGAGAGGGATGAATCTGCTTAAAGAGGCGGATGTGATCATATATGCCGGTTCTTTAGTGAATCCCCAGCTTCTGGATTATAAAAAAGAAGGCTGCCAGGTTTACAACAGTGCAAAGATGACGCTGGAAGAGGTGCTGGAAGAGATTTTCAGGGCAGAAGAGGAAAATAAAATGACTGTCCGCCTGCATACAGGGGATCCATGCCTGTATGGGGCTATTCGTGAACAGATGGATGTTCTGGATGAGAGAGGAATAGAATACGACTACTGCCCGGGGGTAAGCTCCTTCTGCGGCGCAGCTTCGGCATTGAATCTGGAATATACGCTCCCGGATGTGTCCCAGAGTGTGATCATCACCAGGATGGCAGGGAGGACTCCTGTGCCTGAGAAGGAAGAGATAGCATCTTTTGCAGCACATCACGCCACAATGGTTATTTTCCTGAGCACAGGCATGCTGGAAAAGCTTTCTGAAAGGCTGATTGAAGGAGGATACACGGCAGATACTCCGGCGGCTGTTGTATATAAGGCTACCTGGGAAGACGAGAAGGCATTTGTGTGCACTGTGGGAACTCTTGCAGAGACCGCCAGAAAGAATAATATAACAAAAACAGCGCTTATGATCGTGGGGGATGTGGTGAGCCACAGCCATTATAACCGTTCAGAACTGTACAATCCTGCATTTACTACGGAGTTCAGGGAAGCCAGCGTGAATAGTGCCGGTTTTGAGAGGACTGAGGCGAGATGAAAAATCTGGCTGTTATCAGCTTTACAGAGAAGGGAGGCCGTCTGGCTGGCCAGATCGCCCGGGCATTGTCTTTAGCAGGCTTTGTCTGTGAGGCATGGGGAATGAAAAAATATGCTGCAGCCTGCGGCGTCACACCGCTGGAGGAAGGCTTAAGAGAGTGGGCAGGGCGTATGTTCAGGGAGGCCGACGGCATCCTTTTTATCGGCGCCGCAGGGATCGCTGTCCGCGCCATCGCCCCTTATGTGAAGGACAAGAGAGAAGATCCGGCAGTAGTAGTTATGGATGAAAAAGGAATGTTTGTAATCCCGCTGCTGTCAGGTCATCTTGGAGGAGCCAACGAGCTTGCAGGGATATTGTCGAACCTCACAGGAGCTGTCCCTGTCATCACCACAGCTACTGATGTGAACGGCAGATTTGCAGTAGATATCTTTGCTAAAAAGAACAGGCTTTACATAGGCAGTATGAGACTTGCAAAAGAGATATCAGCGGACGTGCTGGATGAGAAGAAAATCGGGTTTTACAGTGATTTTCCTGCAGCCTCAGATATTCCCCGGGAACTGTGCCCTGTGGGAGAAAATGAAGTATTTGAGGGTACCAACGGGATCTGTGTCACCCTTGATGAGAAAAAATGTCCCTTTAAGCAGACGCTTCATCTGATCCCCGGGATAGTCACGGCGGGGGTAGGATGCAGAAGAGGGACAGGCGCTGATGTGATTGAAAAAAAGGTTCTGGAAGTTCTTGAAGAGAATGGGCTTTCCATTCATTGTCTCGAGAGTCTGGCGAGCATAGATCTGAAAACGGATGAAAAAGGAATGATCATGTTCAGTGAAAAGTATGGGATTCCTTTTAAGACGTATACAAAGGAAGAGCTGGAGGCTGTTCCTGGAGAATTTGAAGAATCTGAATTTGTGCGCTCTGTGACGGGCGTGGGGAATGTATGTGAGAGAAGCGCCCTCCTTGGAAGCGGGATGGGAAAGCTGGTAAATAAGAAAAAATCCGGGGACGGCGTTACTGTAGCGCTGGCCGTAAAAGAATGGAGTGTTGACTTTGAATAAAATATATGTAGTCGGAATAGGACCGGGAGAATATGAGCAGATGACAATGAGGGCGGCAAATGCCCTGAATTCCTGCGATACCATTATAGGATACACAGTATACGTGGATCTTGTGAAAGAGCATTTTGCGGGAAAAGAATTTCTCACAACTCCCATGACAAAAGAGGTGGACAGATGCGTCCTGGCTTTTGAGGAAGCTGTGAAGGGAAAAACAGTGGCTATGATATGCAGCGGTGAT
Organism: Murimonas intestini; assembly: GCF_024622195.1. Lineage (NCBI taxonomy): Bacteria > Bacillati > Bacillota > Clostridia > Lachnospirales > Lachnospiraceae > Murimonas > Murimonas intestini. Next base: position 91,462 of record NZ_JANKBI010000017.1, on the reverse strand, counting down.
GCAGGTGTGTACGGCATGTCAGGCCTGATGCTGGAGATCGGGGCAGATTATCCCGATTGTGAGGTGGAGATCATACCTGGTGTGACGGCCGCCACAGGAGGGGCTGCAGTGCTTGGGGCGCCGCTGATCCATGATTTTGCCCTGATCAGCCTGAGCGACCTGCTGACTCCCTGGGAGAAGATTGAGAAAAGGCTTCTCTGCGCGTCAGAAGCAGATTTTGCCATCTGTCTGTACAATCCTTCCAGCAGAAAACGGCATGATTATCTGCAGAAGGCATGTGATCTTATGATGCAGTACAAGTCCCCGGAAACGGTATGCGGGATAGCCTGGAATATAGGGCGTGACGGTGAAGGCATGAAGGTCATGAGCCTGAAGGAGCTGCGCGATACGCAGGTAGATATGTTTACTACTGTCTTTATCGGAAATTCCCAGACAAAAGAGATAGACGGCAGAATGGTGACACCGAGGGGATACAGGCATGGCAGAGAATAAAGGCATTCTGGTCTTTGCCGGGACTACAGAAGGGCGGGAGCTGGCGGAATATCTCAGGCGCCAGCAGATAGACGCCCATGTCCTTACAGCGACAGAGTACGGGGAACAGCTGCTGATAGCCCCAGGGAATGGGGCAGATGTGCCGGGGAGTAAAGCTGATGGCAGCCCTGCCGAAAGAAGTGCCTGCCGCGGCAGAGCTGATAGTGATTTTATGGTATCTGCGGGCAGGCTTGATGCGGCACAGATGTATGCGCTGATAGAAGAAGAGAAGCCGGAAATAGTAGTTGATGCCACACATCCCTATGCTGTCCTGGTATCGGAAAACATTAGTAAGGCGTGCGCCAAGACAGGGACTGAATATGTGAGGCTGCTCAGAAAGTCCTTAGCTTTGGAGGCCGCCGGCCCTGAAACGGATAAAGCCTGCCTGCGCGAAGATGGCGCAGGGGATATGGCAGAGGGGGATACTGCGGCAGGAGAGGAACTTGATGGATGTACCTGGGTGGAATCAGCAGAGGAAGCTGTCAGATATCTGGAAGGGACGACAGGCAATGTGTTTGTCACTACGGGAAGTAAGGAGCTTTCAAAGTATACTGCGCTTACGGGATATGAGAGCCGGGTATATGCCAGGATACTGTCAGTGCAGGCAAGTATGGATGAGGCTGTGCGCCTGGGATTTTCAGGAAGCCATCTCATCTGCATGCAGGGCCCTTTCTCAGAAGAGATAAACGCCGCCATGCTGCGCCAGACAGATGCCAGATATATGGTCACAAAGGAGTCAGGCGCTAACGGGGGATTTTTAGAGAAGATACAGGCAGCCCGAAGGACGGGAGTCCACCCGGTCGTGATAGGAAGGCCGGGCAGGGAGAGGGGCAAGAGTCTGGAAGAGGTAAAGGCTATGCTGTGTGCCAGACTGCATATAAGCGTGAAGCGAAGAATTGATATGGTCGGGATCGGCATGGGAAATCCGGAAAATATGACTGTGGAAGCAAGAAGGGCATGCGAAAAGGCACAGCTTCTCATAGGGGCGGAGAGAATGCTTGAGGCAGCACAAAAAGCAGGATTTAATAAACCCTCCTTTAAAAGCTACAAGGCAGAAGAAATATATGAATTTGTAACGTCACACCCTGAATATGACCATCTGGCGGTCCTGCTCTCAGGGGACGTGGGCTTTTACAGCGGTGCAAAGAAATTATATGAGCTTTTTGACGGGGATGAAATAAATGTATATTGCGGCATTTCTTCAGCAGTATACCTGTGCGGAAAGCTGCATACCTCCTGGGAGGATGCCAGGCTGGTGAGCCTCCACGGAAGATCTTCCAATATTATCTCAGCAGTGGCCAGAAATCCCAAGGTGTTTGCTCTTGTGGGAGAGAGGGGAAGGGCGGCGCAGATCTGCAGGGATCTCTGTGAGTATCATATGGGAGATGTGACAGTGACAGTCGGGGAAGAGCTCTCTTATGAGAATGAGCGGATAGTCACAGGCACAGCGGCAGAAATGTCCGCGGCCGGGTTTGCTCCCCTGTGCGTTATGCTCATTCAGAATCAGGATGCAGATTCTACCAGGACCCATGGTATCCCCGATGAAGAATTTATAAGGGCCAGGGTTCCCATGACGAAGGAAGAGATCAGGAGCGTTTCCCTGTCTAAGCTTAAGCTGACTTCTGACTCTGTGATCTATGATGTGGGGGCCGGCACGGGATCTGTCTCTGTGGAAATGGCATTGCAGGCGGAGGAAGGCCATGTGTACGCCATTGAGAAGAAAGAAGAGGCAGCTGACCTGATTGAAGAAAATAAGCATAAATTCAAGGTGCAGCATATTACTGTTGTGCGGGGGCTGGCGCCGGATGCAATGGAGGAACTTCCGGCTCCCACACATGCTTTTATAGGAGGCTCCTCAGGGAATCTGAAAGAGATACTGGCCTGTATTTTTAAGAAGAATCCTAAGGCCAGGATCGTTATAAATGCTATTGTACTGGAAACGGTGGCTGAAGCCCTCTCCTGCATAAAGGAAATGAAGGCGGCTGATGTGGATATCGTGAGCGTGTCATCGGCAAGGTCAAAGGAAGCGGGGCCTTATCATATGATGATGGGACAGAATCCAGTATATGTGATTTCCTTTACAGGAGGTGGGGATGATGAATAACCCCAGGATACTCATAGCGGCACCGGCCAGCGGCAGCGGGAAGACGATGGTCACCTGCGGGCTTTTAAGGGCTCTGCAGAGGAGGGGGCTTGTTCCGGCCTCATTTAAATGCGGGCCTGATTACATAGATCCCATGTTCCACACAAAGGTGCTGGGAACACATTCCAGGAATCTGGACACTTTTTTTACAGATGAAGAAATGACAAAGTATCTTTTTCTAAAGAACTCCGAAGGAGCTGATATCTCTGTTATGGAAGGGGTTATGGGGTATTATGACGGGCTGGGCGGCGTGTCAGTTACTGCAAGCGCCTATGACCTGTCAAGGGCTACCAGGACACCCTCTGTCCTTCTGGTGGATGCAAGAGGTTCCAGCGTCTCAATTCTGGCTGTGGTAAAAGGGTTTCTCACTTACAGGGAGGACAGTCTGATAAAGGGAGTCATCCTCAACAGGATGTCAGGCATGCTGTATCCCAGGATCAGGAAACTCATAGAAGAGGAACTTGGCATCAAGGTTTACGGGTATGTGGAAAAGCTGACGGATTTTACGCTGGAGAGCCGGCACTTAGGCCTTGTGATGCCGGATGAGGTGGCAGACCTGGGCAGAAAACTGGATGGGCTTGCAGTGCAGCTGGAGAAGACACTGGATATAGACGGCCTGATAGAGCTGGCAGGGAGTACAGTCCCGATTTCATCTCATATAGAAAAAACCTGGATGGGAAAAAGGGACGGAACGCGCATAGGCGTGGCGAGAGATGAGGCATTCTGCTTCATGTACGAGGATAATCTGGAGCTTTTAAAAGAGCTGGGAGCTGAACTGGCGGAATTCTCTCCTCTTTATGATGAGAGACTGCCTGAGGGCATCAGCGGCCTTATTCTGTATGGGGGCTACCCTGAACTGTTTGCAGGAAAACTAAGCGCTAATACAGCTATGCGTGAGAGAATCAGGGACGCTGCAGCAGCAGGAATGCCGTGTATGGCAGAATGCGGGGGATTTATGTATCTTCATGATATAATGGAGGATATGGACGGAAATGAATATCCCATGGCAGGCGTTGTCAGGGGGAAGGCGTACAGGACTGATAAGCTTGGAAGATTCGGTTATATAGAGCTTTCTCCAATGAACTCCCAGATGCTGGGGATGGATGTGGGAACTATAAAAGCCCATGAGTTCCATTATTTTGACAGTACTGCCTGCGGTGACGCATTCCTGGCTAAAAAACCCCTGCAGGACCGCAGCTGGAGGTGCATCCAGGGAGGAAGCAGCCTGATAGCTGGTTTTCCTCATTTGTACTATTACTCAAACCCGGAAGCGGCCGGACGTTTTGTGGAAGCGTGCAGGCGTTATAAAAAAGATAAAGAAGCTGGAGGTAGAAATGGATGATGCTGTCTTTATGGGCGTTAGTCCTTGGTTTTCTGCTGGATCTGCTTATAGGGGATCCGCATTTTATATATCATCCGGTCAGGCTTGTGGGAAATCTGATCACAGTAACAGAGAAGGGCCTGCGCAGGTTTTTTCCAAAGACAAAGGGAGGCGAAACGGCTGCTGGCGTTTTTCTGGCAGTTATCGTGATCAGTGTGACAACGGCAGTGCCGGCCCTGCTTTTGTATCTGGCGGGGCGGATCAGTCCTGAAGTGCGTTTTGTGCTTGAGACAATTATGTGCTATCAGCTGCTGGCCACAAAATCCCTGAAGGATGAGAGCATGAAGGTATACGACAAATTAAAAGCAGGAGATCTTCCAGAGGCCAGGAAAGCAGTTGCCATGATCGTTGGAAGGGATACGGAGAGCCTGGATGAGGCGGGAGTGACAAAAGCCGCTGTGGAGACTGTGGCGGAGAATACTTCAGACGGAATCATAGCGCCTATGCTGTTTATGGCAGTGGGCGGCGCGGCCTTTGGATATTTTTACAAAGCCATCAACACTATGGATTCCATGGTGGGGTATAAAAATGAAAAATATCTGTATTTCGGGAGATTCGCAGCCAGACTGGATGATGTTGTAAATTATATTCCGGCACGTCTGGCAGCCTGCTTTATGACGGCTGCAGCAGCTTTTGTTTCACTTGATACAAAGGAGGCGTGGCGGATCTACAGGCGTGACAGGCGTAACCATGCCAGCCCCAATTCAGCCCAGACAGAGGCGGTTATGGCCGGGGCGCTGAATGTGCAGCTGGCCGGGGATGCCTGGTATTTTGGAAAGCTTCATAAAAAGAAGACGATCGGTGATGACACAAGGCCAGTAGAATACGAAGATATCAGGAGGGCAGACAGGCTGCTGTATGCCACAGCCATCCTGTCCCTGGTCATGTTTTCAGCCGTCAAGGCAGCGGCCTGGATGTATCTGGTATGAACTGATCCTGGATCAGCGTGTTGAAATAGAAAGACATAAGAGGACATAAGAATGGAGACACATATACATGGCGGGGATATCTACTCCCGCAGCTTTGAACTGGATTATTCTGTGAACATCAACCCTCTGGGCATCCCCAGGACGGTGAAAGAAGCGGCAGAAAAGGGTGTGGCCTTATCAGAGCACTATCCGGACGTGCAGTGCAGGACATTAAAAAGGGCTATTGAAAGAAAAGAGGGGGTGTCCCGGGAGGCAGTTATCTGCGGAAACGGGGCGGCTGAACTGATATTTGCCATAGCTCTTGGCATCAGGCCGGGTAAAGCTCTTTTGGCAGCTCCGGGATTTGCTGAATATGAGCAGGCCCTCAGGGCGGCAGGGTGCAGTATCTCGTATTATACGTTAAAGGAAGAGAACGGGTTTGAGGCAGGCAGGGATTTTGTGGATATGGTGACAGAAGATCTGGATATAGTGTTTCTGTGCAATCCCAACAATCCCACAGGAATTGCATATTCGAGGGATTTTTTAAGAGATGTGCTGGTAAAATGCAGGGAATGCAAGGTGGTCCTGGTTGTGGATGAATGTTTTATAGAGTTCATGGACAGTCCCATGGAATATACCATGAGGCCTTTTCTGGAGGAATATGACAATCTTTTTCTGCTGAAAGCTTTTACAAAGACATACGCTATGGCAGGGCTGCGTCTGGGATATGGGCTTAGCAGCAGCCGTGCCCTCCTGGAGGCTATGGCAGCTGTGATGCAGCCCTGGAATGTCTCTATTCCGGCCCAGATGGCAGGAACGGCAGCTCTGGCTGAGACAGGATATGTGGAGTCGGCAAGAAACCTGATCAGAAGTGAGAGGAAGTATCTGACAGATAACCTGCGTCAGCTTGGACTGACGGTTTATGACGGAGCGGCGAATTTTATCTTTTTCAAAGGTCCCGTGAATCTGGGAGAGGCCTGTAAAGATGCGGGGATCCTTCTGCGGGACTGCAGCAATTACCACTCTTTGGGAGCGGGATATTTCAGGATCGCGGTGCGCACCAGAAAAGAAAATGAGCTTCTTGTTAAGACTATGCAGAGGATTATGGGGGTAAGCTAAATGGCAAAAGTAATTATGGTACAGGGCACAATGTCAAATGCAGGGAAGAGCCTGCTGGCAGCAGGTTTGTGCAGGATATTTAAACAGGACGGCTACAGTGTGGCTCCTTTTAAATCTCAGAATATGGCGCTTAATTCGTTTATTACAGAAGAGGGGCTGGAGATGGGGAGAGCCCAGGTGATGCAGGCAGAAGCCGCCGGCATTAAACCAAGCGTATATATGAATCCTATTCTTTTAAAGCCCACAAACGACACTGGCTCCCAGGTCATTGTAAACGGCGAAGTACTGGGAAATATGAGCGCCAGAGAATATTTTGCATATAAGAGAAGACTTTTTCCTGATGTAATGAGGGCTTTTGAGTCTTTGGCAGAACAATACGATATTATTGTGATAGAGGGGGCCGGCAGCCCGGCTGAGATCAATCTCAAAGCAGATGATATCGTAAATATGGGAATGGCTAAAAGAGCCCATGCCCCTGTGCTTCTTGTTGGGGATATTGACAGGGGCGGAGTATTTGCACAGCTCTACGGTACAGTGGAGCTGCTGGATGAGGATGAACGGGCAATGATCAAGGGCCTGATCATCAATAAATTCCGCGGGGACAAGACGATACTGGATCCGGGAGTATCCATGCTGGAGGAAAAGACAGGCATACCTGTTGTGGGTGTGGCGCCTTATTTGAACATAGAAGTGGAGGATGAGGACAGCCTGACAGACAGGTTTTCCAGAAACAGTGAGGTTGGCCTGATAGATATTGCCGTTATCAGGATCCCCAGGATATCTAATTTTACTGATTTCAATCCTTTCGAGAGTATAAGCGGAGTTTCACTGAGGTATGTCCATTCCGTGAATGAACTGGGGAATCCTGACATGATCATCCTGCCGGGGACTAAGAATACCATGGAGGATCTGCTCTGGATGAGACAGAATGGCCTGGAAGCGGCAGTCCTGAAGGCAGCGGCGGCAGGGAAGGTGATCTTTGGCGTCTGCGGAGGCTATCAGATGCTGGGTGAGACATTGAGTGATCCGCATGGTGTGGAGGCCGGAGGCCAGATAAAAGGCATGGGGCTTCTTCCTATGGACACAGTTTTTGCAGAGGAAAAGACAAGAACAAGAGTAAAGGGGAAATTTGCCCCTCTGCAGGGAATACTGGAGGGACTCTCGGGCACTTGGCTGGAGGGGTATGAGATCCACATGGGAGAAAGCGTGCGCAGGGAAGATGCCGGCCAGATGACGGAGATCGCAAATTATGCCGCCCAGTCTGACAGTACCTTAAAAGCTGACGGGGCTTACAGGAATAATGTATACGGGACATATGTGCACGGTGTATTCGATAAAGAGGAAGTGGCTGTCAGGATCGTGGAAGGCCTGGCCCGGGCAAAGGGAATCTCCATGGAAGATATAAATGCAGTAGATTACCAGGCCTTTAAAGAGAGCCAGTATGATATCCTGGCAGCAGCATTGAGAGAGCACCTGGATATGGCCAGGATATATGCCATCATGGAAGAAGGAGTGTGATTCCTATGAAAATAGAATTAGAAAATGTGAAGCCCATGGACATTGAACGGCGCAGCTTTGAGATCATAACAGAAGAGCTGAAAGACCGCCGGTTCCCAAAGGAACAGGAGCTTATTGTGAAGCGCTGCATCCATACAAGCGCAGATTTTGATTATGCGGACAATCTCTGCTTTTCAGAAGGGGCTGTAGAGAAAGCAATCGCGGCGATCAAAAGAGGAGCATCCATTGTCACAGATACCCAGATGGCGAAGGCAGGCATAAACAAAAAGGTCCTCTCCCGCTACGGAGGTGAAGTCCTGTGTTTTATGTCGGATGAAGACGTGGCTGAGGATGCCAGGAGACAGGGAAGAACAAGGGCGGCAGTCAGTGTGGACAAAGCGGCAGCACTTGGAAAAGAACTGATCTTTGTGGCAGGGAATGCGCCTACTGCCCTTGTCCGTCTCTATGAACACATTACAGAGGGAGATTTTTACCCTGCTCTTGTGGTCGGTGTGCCTGTGGGCTTTGTAAATGTGGTCCAGTCCAAGGAACTGATCATGGAGACAGATGTACCTTATATTGTCGCCAGAGGCAGGAAGGGCGGCAGCAACATAGCAGCATGCATCTGCAATGCACTGCTTTATATGATGGATTCAGACAGAGGTTACTAGTAGTATCATATCTTGCTGGATAGAGTGCCCAGGCGCTTTGCATATGCAGAGGCCTGTTCATAGGTATAACGTTTTTGTATATTATTTGTGGGAAGAGCTGCGCTGGTCAGGCGCGGCTTTTCTTTCATTTTCATATATTCTTTAGCTGTACACTGGAAATTCTTTAAAAACATCTGGTTTAAGTAGCGGCTGCTGGAAAAGCCTGTCTCCATACAGATATCCAGAATGCTCAGATCAGTTTTGCGTATCAGTGTGAGGGCATGCATAAAACGAAGCCCGCTTACATATTCCTGAAAAGACATGCCCAGCATCTTTTTTATAAAGTGAGACGCGTGATAATCCGTGATATTTTCCAGAGAGGCGATATCCTGCAGGGAAATATGCTCCGTATAGTGTTCGCCGATGTATTCAGTTATGCGTTTCAGGCGCAGGGTATTATGGTAGGCAGAAGCAGATTCTTTTTCAGTAGCCACATGGCAGTTTGTGCTGCACGCCAGCTGGAATAAGACATCCAGCATAATGCTGGAGCATTTCAGGGCGTTATAGGGCACATCTTTGAAATAGTAACCGGTACATTCATAGAGTGACCCAAGCAGGGTATCATGCAGACTGCCGCTGCCGATAATGTTATTTTCAAAACGGAGAAAGCCCAGGGAATAATCTGCCTGCTTATAGAATTCTGTATGGATCTGAAAGGCGAGGATCAGATTATCTGTATCCGTTCTTGCAAATGAGTGGACCTGGTGGCGGTTGATCAGATAAATATCCCCTTCCTGCAGAATATAGGATTTCTGCTCCAGTACAAGAGTGACCGTGCCCTTTAGCAGGACTCCTATCTCCAGGTCATCGTGGCCATGGGGGCCACGGGCAGTCATTTCCACAAAAAAGATCTCCAGATGGTTCATGTTTGTATGCTGTACGATTTCCAACTCTTTTTTCCGGCTCATCTAAATTCCCTCCTGTTATCCGTATTTTATCACAGGTTCACAAGAATGGATATGAAAAATCGCAAGATTGTCATTTTTCAGACTGAAAATCTGATATAAATATATTATACACATCCGTGAAACACGAAAACCTGTCTTGGGCTGGCGTGCAGGGCACGGTAAGGTATCATAGATCAATCACCGGTGAAAAACAATAACCATTTTTGTAACTATCCAGCATGTAAATATGAAAGTGTTGAACAGTTACCCACTTTTTGAAAGAGAGGAATTGTAAATATGTCAGAATTCAAATTTTCCGTTGGGCCATGGAATGTTCATACCGGGGCTGATTCTTACGGTCCGGCCACAAGAGAGGATATACCTGTAGAAGAGAAATTTAAAAAGTTTGCCGAGCTGGGTTTTTCAGCTGTCCAGTTCCACGATGATGATGCAGTCCCGAACATCAACGATTACACAGAGGAAGAGATCAGGGAGAAAGCCAGGGAGCTGAAAAAAACACTTGATAAATATGGGTTAAAGGCAGAATTCGTAGCGCCCCGCCTCTGGATGGACCCTCACACACAGGACGGCGGATTCATGAGTACCTCCGCGAAGGACAGGGAATATGCAATGTGGAGAGCATACCGCTCTATCGATATAGCAAATGAACTGGGGTGTGACATGGTTGTGCTGTGGCTCGCCAGAGAAGGCACCCTCTGCGCAGAATCCAAATCTCCTGTGTGGGCCACCAGGATGCTCATAGAGGCCATCAACAAGATGCTGGAATATGATTCCAAGATCCGCATCTGCATTGAGCCAAAGCCAAACGAGCCCATCGACAGGAGCATCTGCGGCACAATGGGACATGTTATGGCAGTTTCAGCAGCAACTATTGATCCGGCACGGGTAGGCGGAAATCTGGAAAGCGCTCATGCCATCCTGGCAGGCCTGGACCCTGCACATGAGATTGGCTTTGCCATGGCCATGGGCAAGCTGATGACTGTACATCTCAATGACCAGAACGGGATCCGCTACGACCAGGATAAATCTTTTGGCGTAGAAAATCTCCGGGCAGCCTTCAATCAGGTAAAGGTGCTCAAAGAGAACGGCTACGGTGACCACGGAGAATATGTAGGGCTGGATGTGAAGGCCATGCGTACCACCAGGGATGAGGACAGCTATAAGCATCTGGAAAACAGCCTGAAGATATTTAAGGCGCTGGAGGAGAAGGCAGACAGGTTTGACTACGATTTCCAGAAGAAATGTGTAGAAAACAGAGATTTTGAAGCACTGGAAATGTATGTGATGAACCTGCTGATGGGGATTGAATAATTACAATGATAAGGGTATGAGAGCAAGCCGGGGGGAATTTGTCTTCCTGGCACTCTCACATTATAGCAGAAGTATAGATCATGATGGAGGCGCATATGAAAAAAGTGATTGCAGCCGGGCATATTTGCCTGGATATAACCCCCATGTTCCCGGAGAGAAAGGCAGATTCCCTGAGCGAGGTGCTGACTCCGGGCAGGCTGATCCAGATGGGGGAAGCAGATGTCCATACAGGCGGTTCAGTAGCCAATACGGGGCTGGCAATGAAAGTATTAGGTGCAGATGCCGCGCTTATGGGGAAAATAGGAAATGATGCATTTGGAAGCATGGTATTAAACATTCTGAAAAAATATTCCGCAGAGGAAGGCATGATCATTTCTGGAAAGGAGTCAACTTCGTATTCTGTTGTACTTGCAGTCCCAGGCATTGACCGTATTTTTCTTCACAATCCAGGGGCAAATGATACATTCTGCGCTTCAGATATTCCGGAGGGTACATTGGCGGAAGCGGCTTTATTTCATTTTGGATACCCGCCGCTTATGAAGTCTATGTATGAAAATGAAGGGGAAGAGCTGCTGAAGATCATGAAAAAGGCAAAAAAAGCAGGGACGGCCACATCACTTGACCTGGCCTCAGTGGATCCCTGCTCTGACGCCGGAAGAGCGGATTGGAGAAGCATACTGAAGCGCGTGATCCCCTATGTGGATTTCTTTGTCCCGAGTGTGGAAGAGCTGTGCTTCATGCTGGATCGGGAACGGTTTGAAAAATGGCAGGAGAGGGCAGCCGGAAGAGATATCACAGAGATCTTGGATATTGAAAAGGACGTAAAGCCTCTCGCAGAGATGTGTATGGAAATGGGAGCCAGGGTGCTGCTTATCAAATGCGGTGCACCTGGAATGTATTACCGTACAGCCGGCAGGGAGGCCCTCAGCGGTGTCAGCGGGCGTGTGGAGCTGGATCTGGATGGCTGGGCCGGGCAGGAAGGCTTTGAGAGGAGCTATGTCCCTGAAAAGGTCCTCTCCGGGACGGGGGCAGGTGACACAAGTATTGCCGCATTTCTTACGGCTATGCTGAAGGGGTATCCTCTGAGGCGGGCGCTGCAGTTGTCTGCAGCCACGGGGGCGTCCTGTGTGGTAGCCTATGATGCACTAAGCGGGCTGAAGCCCTTTGATGAGCTTGAGAGGAAAATAGATGCCGGATGGCAGAAAAATATAAGTAACTAAGGAGGAGAAGCTATGTTAGCAAATTTAAATGATGTGCTGCTTCCAGCAAAAAGAAATCATTATGCGGTGGGGCTTTTCAATGCAGTCAATCTGGAATTGGCAAGAGGGATCATCAGCGCGGCTGAGGCCGCAGGTTCCCCGGTTATAATGGGAACTGCGGAGGTACTGCTCCCATATGGGCCGCTGGAGGAGGTATCTTACTATCTTCTGCCAATGGCAAAGAAGACAGGTGTTCCAGTTGTCATCCATCTGGATCATGGCCTGAAAAAAGAAACCTGCCTTCAGGCTCTGGAGCTTGGTTTTTCTTCTATTATGTATGACTGCTCCACAGATTCCTATGATGAGAATGTAAAAAAAGTAAAAGAGATGGCAGAGATTGCTCATTCCTACGGAGCGACTATTGAAGGGGAACTGGGCCATGTAGGTGACAATCCGGGTTCGGCAGAAGGTGATTCCCATTTGGAAGATCCGGGTAAATTTTTTACAGATCCCGGGATGGCAAAGGATTATGTGGAGAAGACAGGTGTGGATGCGCTTGCAATTGCGGTGGGGAATGCCCACGGTGCATATAAGCTGCCTCCCAAGCTGGATTTTGAGCGTATCAGGACTATTGCGCGGACTGTGGATGTGCCTCTTGTACTGCATGGGGGCTCCGGCCTGACAGATAATGACTTCAGGCGCGCGATCCAGGAAGGGATCAGCAAGGTCAATATCTTTACAGATATTAATGTGGCTGCTGTAAAGGCAGAATTTGAAAGATTCAGCTCCATGGATAAGGGCCTCATAGACCTGATCCCGGCCGCCGTGGAGGCCGTAAAGCAGGAATCCCTGAAGAAGATGAAGCTCTTTAGCAGCGACGGCAAGGCATATCTGTATGGCAGCGGGTGGGCAGCCCGGGAGAATATGAATAATATAAAAAATCCCGAAAATATGGGGAAGGAAGAGCTTGTACGCATGGTGGCGGCTGAAGTATTGAGGTATCTTGGAAATTAATAATTATGGAAAGCCCTATTTACTTTTTTCTTCGTGCTTGCTAAAATATAGGTACAAAGAAAGTTTACTACTGACCGATATGTGGTATATAAATGATCGGGTTGAAAGTTTACTGCTGACCAATATGCGGTATATAAATGGTTGGGTCGAAAGTTTGGTCCTTCGCCGCAAGGCGAGGGACTTTTTTTCTTAATGAGGACAAGCATATGAAGAAAATGGATAAAAAGAGAAAGGCAGGAAAGCCTTGCGACATGAGTGAGCATACTGCTGGAAATACCTGTTTGTCTGAAAACTGTGAGTAAGGCATGGAGTAAGGATATTATGAAAATAAAAAGCCATAGAAAACAATTAAATACATAATAATTATGTTACAATTGTAGGGAATTCGAATAGAATCGAGGTGTTTCGAATGAAGAATTACAGGAAACGAACAGTTGATGATATTCTGAAACGCAAATTGGAAGGCAAAGGTGCAGTACTGATCGAAGGACCCAAGTGGTGTGGCAAAACCACGACCGCCGAACAGCTTGCTGCAAGCAGATTGTATATGGATGATCCAGAGAAAAAAGAGCAGAACATTACCATGTCTGAGATTAATCCAAAGCGGCTTCTGAAAGGTGCAGCTCCGAGACTTATCGACGAGTGGCAGCTTGCCCCCAAACTGTGGGATGCCATCCGATTTGAAGTTGATCACCGTGGCGAGCTTGGACAGTTTGTACTCACAGGCTCTGCAGTTCCTGCGGATCCCAGGGAAATCACCCACTCTGGCACAGGGCGCTTTACCCGGCTCACTATGAGACCAATGAGTTTGTATGAATCGGGAGATTCAACGGGCGAAGTCAGCTTGAACGACCTGTTCAGTGGTGTGTCGGACATAGACGGCGGCTCAAATATCGATATCGACCGTCTGGCGTTTTTGGTATGCCGTGGTGGCTGGCCGCAGGCGGTTGATATGCGAGACGAGATTGCACTTGACCAGGCGATGGATTATTATGATGCCGTTGTACATTCCGATATCAATCGGGCAGACAATGTGCAGAAAAAACCAGAAAGAGTTCGGCGGCTTATGTGTTCTTATGCAGGAAATCAAGGCGGCCAAGTATCAAATACCGTAATTACACAGGACATTGCGGCTAATGACGAAACTCCCATGAGTGAGGAGACGGTAGCTGAAAGCGCCGTCTTTCCTTATGGTATTGACGGGAACCGGGGATTACGCATATCGCCGCCATGATGGTGTATATGTTATTCCTGTCGGCTGCCTGAAAAACTAACTAAAAATATTGGAGGTGTTACTGTGATTACAATATATAAAGACAAGAAAGACATACCAAAGAATATAGAATATGTAGAGCTTAATGATGTATTTTTTAATCAAACCACAGTTAATAAATTAGACAGCAAAGCAAAGACAATTGTAAAAAAAATTCACGATTCCGAACTCGATGGAAAATACAAAATAAAATCAAAGTTTAATGGTGTGACATTGGATGTAGATTGCTTATCAACAGGATGTAAAACCGTATTGAATGTGAAGTATTTTCCAGATAAAGTTTTTTGCCTGAAAGAATGTGGTGATAATGCGTTAGAGGTATTGTACGGATTAGATGATGGAGCGGTATATAGTGATTATGCAGTAATACCATTTGATATGAATAGCGTTAAAGTTTCTGATGAAAAAGGAACCAGAGTAATCACAGACTATGAAGAATTGAAGGAGTGGTGGAATAATGAAAAGTAAACCAATTGTAATGGATCATTTTTCCACGATCCATACTTCGTATGTACTGGATTTCGAGTTTACAAATAATATAACTATTCTTACAGGTTCATCAGCTACAGGAAAGACTGTATCATTTTCCTTCATAAAGGAATGTATGGCAATAAATCCCAGTATTGTATGTTTTAATTATCTGGATTATCAGAAAGATATAAAAAAATTAATAAGTGAAGAAACAGGGAAGTTGATTGTCATTGATAATGCAGATATATTGCTTGATGATGATACAAGGAAATATATTTCACTGGATGATAAGAACCAGTATTTGATAATAGGAAGAACCCCAAAAAAATCTGTTTGCTACCAGTGATAACTTATTTGAACTGGTGAGCAAGAAAAATGGGGAACAGACTGAATCTAGGATTGAACGGTATTTGTAAAAAGGAAGCCGCAATTACGTGATGTCTGAATGTAAAAGTAACCTGGGGATGGGGCATTATGAATGCCGCACCCCCACTCTTTTTATTTCATATGTAACTCCGGTCCTTCTATGTAAGTGAAGCGCACTTTTGTGCTGACATATACCCGCTATGCCTCCTTAATATGCCGCAGAAACATCCTGCGTATCCCTTCATATTCTCCCAGGCCAATTAAATGGCATTCTACGGGGTAACCGGCATCCATGAACTGTCTGCTCCAGGATTCGGGGTCTTCGCCCGCCATATCGTTCCTGGCATGGTCGCCTGCAACGATCATGAAGGGAGCCAGATGTATTTTCTTAGGTTTGTATTCTTTGACCTGCCGCAGGAGTGACATCATGGTAGGATAAGCCTCTACAGTGCCCAGAAATACATTTTCATAACCCATATCCTTAAAAGTATAGTCAAGGGCGGCATAAATTGCATTCGCATAATGGGTGGTGCCGTGTCCCATAAGGACAAGAACTTCATCTTTGGGAAGGTCTTTCCACGTTTCCATGAGTGAAGAGATAGCTTCTTCATTGTCACGTGTAGTAGTTAAAAGGGCATCGCCAAACCGGATGCTGCTGAAATGTTCGGAAAAGGCAAGAACATCTTCTTTCATGAGATCGTTCTCAATACCGTTGATGACATGGGTGGGCTGTACCACAAGATCTGTAATGCCGTCAGCAGTTATTTGTTCCATGGCTTCTTTTACATTTGGAATGACGATGCCGTCCCTTGTCTTAAGCTTCTTTATTATCATCTTACTGGTCCAGGCGCGGTAAAGATTACAGTCAGGATAAGCCTTCTGGATATCTGCCTCAATTCTGTCGATTGTCTTCTTTCTTGTCTCCTCGTAGCTGGTGCCGAAGCTGACTACGAGAATTGCTTTTTTACACTCTTTGCACACTTCGTGTTTTCCTCCGTACTGTTTTTTAGTATTGATCTCTTCTATATATTTTTCCAGCGTAGCCAGATTCCGCGGAAGCGGCAGGCTGGGCTTAAGAATGTCCTTTTTGCACAGGCTTTCAAAAAGTTCGAGTATGGCAGGCTGTTCCAGATTCGTCTTTGCCAGCGCTGTCTTATTCGTAAATACCTCCAGAGGGGAGCCGAACATCAGCATACGTCCTTCATGGAGGAGAGCGATATCATCCGCCCATTCCAGGGCATAGTTAACATCATGGGTGGACATCATGACGGTAATTCCTTCACAGGTGAGCTGGTCCACTATATGATTTACCATTGTAGTGTGCTTTGGATCAAGGGCAGCTGACGGTTCATCCAGTATGATGATGTCAGGATGCATGACAAGAATATCTGCTATAGATACCTGTTTCTTTTGACCGCCGCTTAATGCATGAGTTGGCTTGTGGCGGAAGGGGGTGATCTCCAGATAGTCGATCACATTTTCCACCTCTTTTTTTGCTTCGTCCTCTGAAATGCCAAGATTCAGGATCCCGAAAGAGATCTCCTGATATACACTGGCTGAAAACAGCTGGCTGTCAGGGTCCTGAAAGATGATCCCTACCTTGCTGCGCAGCTTTAGAAGCCCTTTTCTGGAGTAATCCACAGGTTCCCCATTGAAATACAGAGTGCCCGCATCCGGGCGGTGGATACCGTTGCAGCATAGGAAAAAAGTAGATTTTCCGGAACCGTTGGCACCCATAAAGGCGACTTTGGAGCCGCGGCGTATCTCAACTGAAAAGCCGTTTAAAGAATGCGTTTTCTCATTATCATAAGAAAAGTAAAGATCATCTGCTTTTAAAATAATGTCATCGTTTTTCATAGAAATCTTCTCCATATAGCAGCCGCCAGAAGCAGCAGTTCGAATAGTATGATATATATGATCTCCTTTTTCTTAGGAGGATAGTTCTCAGTCAGGACCCGGATAGTTCCGTCATAGCACCTGGCCTCCATGGCATCATAGAGGGCATTTGATTTTTTCATTGCCCTGATGAAAAGGACTGAGATCATTGAACCAAAAGATTTTAGGGATGTCTTATAGTCCTTGTTGCCCAGACGTGAATTCTGGGAGGTGGTGATCGCTGACGCAATATCCAGAAGTACAAAGATGAAACGGTAGATCAGGAGCATCAGTTCCTGCAGCAAAAGCGGACAGTGAAGCCTGTGCAGGACAAGGATGATGTCTGTCATAGGAGTATTCAGGGATAAGAAATAGAGGCAGGATACACTGGCCAGCGCGGTCAGGATCAGCTGGATCCCATACAGGATAGATGAATGGCTGCCTGTAATGTAATAGCTCCCAACAGGAATGGCAAAGGCATCCAGGGGAGTTTTTGAAATATTTATAATAATTGCGATGGTGCTTAAGAATAAGAATGCCAGAGGGACGGCCATTAATGTTTTATAACGGGAAAGTGGGATCCCCCCTGTTTTTACATTGAGGATCCCATTTACTGCGAGGACGAGAAGAGCTATGGCAATCGAACGTGAGACCAGACAGAAAATCAGTGTGGCCATTGCATAGGCAAACTTCTCACCGGCATTGACATATCTTAATTTGGAATAATAGCAAAGCTTATCTATAACAATCAAGACAGTACTCCTTTTTGACTATTCAAGTTCTTTCCCAAGTTTTTTCGACCATTTTTTGCGCTCAACAAGGCGTCCCATACAAAAAGCCATGATGCCAACGCCAATGCCGGTCTGGATACAGAAGATAAGGCTCTCTACTTCCCCGGGAAGCTCCCCGCCCAGCATAGTTTCCAGAACAGGAGTGAACCAGGGCTCATAGCCGCTGTTTACTTCTTCAACTACCTGGCTGCCCGCATCATCTGAACCGCCGAATTCGGCGCCCTTAAGGGCAAATAATGGTACTATGGCAATTAAAATGGCGGCTGCGATCAATATTAAGACGGTTTTTGTATTCTTACTCATATTATTTAGCCTCCTTTTTAACAAATCCGATGGCTTTCAGCTCAGGCATAGCGAAGGATTCCAGCCCGATTATGATGATCAGGGTCAGGATACCTTCCAGCACAGCAAGAGGAAGCTGTGTAGGTGCGAATACTGCAAGGAATTTCACAGCGGAAGCGCCAACGCCGCCCTGGTCTGAAGGATGTGCCAGAGCCAGCTGAAGGCTTGTCACACAGTATGTAAAAAGGTCACCGAGCATGGCAGCGAGGAATACACTCACTCTTTTGTTGATTTTAAACTTCATGCAGAGCTTATAGATTCCAAAGGAAAGGAATGGGCCTGCAATTGCCATAGAGAATGTGTTGGCGCCCAGGGTAGTAAGTCCGCCGTGGGCCAGCAGGATCGCCTGGAAAAGAAGCACAATAATACCGAGGATGGCTACAGATGACGGTCCGAAGAGGATTGCGCCGAGGCCAGTCCCTGTCATGTGTGAACAGCTGCCTGTTACAGACGGAATTTTCAGGGATGAAATTACAAAGATAAAGGCTCCCGACATAGCCAGAAGTGTAAGTGCCTTTCTGTTTGCCTGCAGAGATTTTTTGATAGAAAAGAAACCTGCCAGCAGGAACGGAATACAGATAACGCCCCATGCGATACAGAATGCTGCAGGAAGGTACCCTTCCATAATGTGCATTGCATTAGCCACAGGTGTGATCCCAAGGGCGAGTGCGAATGCGCCGGCCAGAATGACCAGCTTTTTTTGCTTTTTACTCATAACTTTCTTCCTCCTGATTGAAATTGAGTGCTGACATAAAAAAACCCGTCTGGATGCAGACGGGTATACGACAAAAATCCCCTTATTCTAAGGGAATGTATCATACACCGGCCATCGTTCGTAACCAGGTGTAAATCGTTTATCGCAGGCAGGTCTTCTGACTCAGGCTTCTTCACAGCTACCCGCCTTCCCATTTTCACAGTGGCGTATCTGGATAGCTGCTGTTCCTTTACAGCGGCGTGACCGTGCGGGCTTTTAACCCGGCTTTCCTATTCTTCCGTTTAACGGACACCTGTCGATACTCAATTATGATAAGATTTTATCATTTGTCCCATAAATTGTCAATGTGTGAAATGAGTGTTGCCGGGCTAAAAAATTTGTTTGATTTTGGCACATGTTGTGCTATGATGATACAAGATTGTTACGGTTCTGTGAACAGTAACACAAGATTAAGTTTGAAAGGCAGAGCGGTATTTACATGAGTATTCAAATGATAGGGATCGATCACAGCAGGGCCGGGATCGATATAAGGACAATCTTTTCATTCACTAAAAAAAGATGTGCCGAAGCATTGGATTTCTTTAAGGGCATCGAAGGCATTGAGGGATGTATCCTGCTCTCTACATGTAACAGGATGGAGCTTTATGTGAGCTGTGAAGAAGAATTTCAGGGGTCCCTGTTTGACCTTTTGTGTGAGGTTAGGGAAATACCCGACGGAGGCTTCTACAGGTCTTATTTTGTATACAGAGAAGGGGAAGAGGCCGTGGCCCATCTTTTCCGTCTGGCGGCAGGACTTGAGTCACGGATACTGGGGGAGGATCAGATCATTACCCAGGTGAAGGATGCCCTGGCTCTGGCGAGAGAGCAGTATGCGGCGGATAATGTCCTTGAAGTATTATTCAGGATGGCGGTGACGGCAGGCAAGAAAGTCAAGACGGAAGTATCTCTTTCTACGGCCAACAGATCGGTTATACACCAGGCTCTTGATACGCTGAGGCAGGAAGGGCATACATTTGAAGGAAAGATCTGCATGGTCATAGGAAACGGGGAGATGGGGCGGCTGACGGCCACTGTCATGCATGAAGCGGGCGCGGATGTAACTGTCACGGTGCGCCAGTACCGCAGCGGTATCGTAGATATTCCAAGGGATTGCAAAAGGATCGATTATGGAGACAGGATGCAGCTGTTTCCAAAATGTGACTATGTGATAAGTGCCACTGCAAGCCCTAATTATACACTGAAGGAACACTGTGTCAGAGAGGCACAGGTGTCTCATCCTGTAGTCCTTGTGGATCTGGCAGTGCCAAGAGATATAGATCCTGAAGCAGGAAAGCTTGAAAATATCACGTTATATGATATTGATTACTTTAAGGTCGATATAAAAAGTGAAAAAGTCAGGGCAAATATTGCCAGGGCAGATCATATCTTAGAGGAGCAGATGGAAGAATTCTACACATGGTATGAGTGCAGGGATGTGATCCCCAAAATACAGGAGATCAAAGAAGAAGCAGCCAGAGACGTAGAGCTGCGTCTGACGAAGGTTATCCGTGATCTTCCTCTGGAAAAGGAAATGCAGGAAAAGCTCAGGGGATGCATAGGAGCGGCTGCAGGGAAGGTAGTTAATAAGATGCTTTTTGGCCTCAGAGACACTGTCAGCCAGGCGGCATTTCGGGAATGTGTGGAAGGATTGGAGAAGTTATATGAAGAGTGAAGTGATAATCGGAAGCAGGGAAAGCAGGCTGGCTGTGATACAGTCAGAGATGGTAAAGGCCTATATTGAAGAAAATAATCCGGGGCTTACTGTGAGTCTGCTGACTATGAAGACTACAGGAGATATTATTCTGGACAGGACTCTGGATAAGGTGGGGGGGAAAGGCCTTTTCGTGAAAGAACTGGATAAGGCTCTGACGGACGGGCGCAGCGACTTATCTGTCCACAGCCTCAAGGATATGCCAATGGAAGTTCCTGAGAGCCTGCCTGTTGTGGCCTACTCAAAGAGGGAGGATCCAAGGGATGTGCTTGTTCTGCCTGAGGGCGCGGCTTCCCTGGAGGAGAGCATGGCAGGAGGGCTTCCAATCGGCTGTTCAAGCCTCAGAAGAGTCATCCAGCTTAAGGAGATGTACCCGGGAGCCAGCTTTAAGCCTGTCAGGGGGAATGTACTGACAAGACTGGCAAAGCTGGATGGGGGAGAATATTCTGCCCTTGTTCTGGCAGCCGCAGGCCTGAAAAGGCTGGGGTTAGAAGAGAGGATCAGCCGCTTTTTTGAACCTGAAGAGATCATCCCTTCTGCGGGACAGGGGATCCTGGCTGTGCAGGGAAAAAAAGGAACAGACTATTCTTTCCTGAAGGGTTTTGAAGATGAGGAAGCAGCGTGCGCAGCAGTCTGCGAGAGAGCCTTTGTGAGAGAACTGAACGGAGGATGCAGTTCTCCGGTAGCAGCACACGCCAGGATCATAGAAGGTGAACTGGTACTGCTGGGCTTATATTATGATGAAGAGACAGATGGATGGAAAAAAGGCAGGACCAGCATGGCAGTCACTGACAAGAGACGGCTGCTGGAGCAGGCGGATGAGCTGGGCAGTTCATTTGCCAGGGAACTCTGCCTGGAATACAGAAAAGGAGTACAGAAATGACAGGAAAAGTATGGCTGGTGGGAGCAGGGCCGGGAGATCCGGGCCTGTTCACCCTGAAAGGAAAGCAGGTGTTAAGTGAAGCACAGGTCGTGGTGTATGATGCGCTTGTGGGACAGGGTGTGCTGAATATGATGCCTAAGGAAGCCGAGCTGATCAATGTGGGAAAACGGGCCAGTAATCACACAATGCCTCAGGAGGAGATCAACCGGGTACTGGCGGACAAGGCGTTGGAAGGAAAACGGGTAGTGCGCCTGAAAGGGGGAGATCCTTTCCTTTTTGGCAGAGGAGGGGAAGAGCTGGAGCTGCTCACAAGCTGCGGCATTCCTTATGAGATAGTACCGGGTGTAACATCTGCCCTGTCGGTTCCTGCATATAACGGGATTCCTGTGACTCACAGGGATTTCTGTTCGTCGCTGCATATTGTCACGGGACATAAGAGAAAAGGCCAGGCATATGATATTGATTTTGATGCGCTGGTGAGGACAAAGGGAACCCTAGTATTTCTCATGGGAGTATCGGCGCTGGAAGATATATGCCGGGGACTGCTTCAGGCAGGAATGGCGGAGGATATGCCGGCTGCAGTTCTTGTGAAGGGAACGACTTCAGGACAGAAGAGGATCGTGGCAACTGTATCCTCTCTTAAGGAAGAGGTGGACAGACAGGGAGTTGAAACTCCGGCAATCATTGTTGTGGGAAAGGTCTGTGCCCTTGCCGGGGAATTTGCCTGGTATGAGAAGCTGCCGCTCGCCGGGATGAAAGTGCTTGTGACCAGGCCGAAGGAGCTGATCTCTCAAATGTCAGAGAAGCTGCGCAGAAAAGGAGCTGAGGTGCTGGAACTGCCGGCTGTTGCCACGGTTCCCATATGGCCGAATCCGGCGCTTTCCGGATGCATCAGCAGCCTTTCTGAGTATCAGTGGATCGTGTTTACCAGCCCGGCAGGTGTCAGGATATTTTTCGATGCGCTGGCGGCAGAACACAGAGATGTCCGGGCCCTTGGCGGCGTCAGGGTGGCGGCTATTGGGGGAGGAACGGCAAAAGCGCTGGCAGAGCGCGGCATTTATGCAGACCTTGTGCCTGAAGTATATGACGGGGAGTCTCTTGGGGTGGCACTTGCCGGGAGATGTACCGGAAATGAGAGAATATTGATCCCAAGGGCTGCGGCAGGAAACCAGGAACTTGTGAATGCGCTGGAAAAAGTCAGAGGTGTCAGGGTGGAGGACATTCCCACTTACGATACAGTATACGAAAAACAGGACTTTATCGATGAGCGGGCAGAATTTGAAAACGGCAGTATAGATTATGCAGTATTTACAAGTGCATCCACGGTCAGAGGCTTTGCAAAGGCAGTGGAAGGACTGGATTACAGTACAGTCAGTGCAGTCTGCATTGGAAAGCAGACCCAGGCTGCAGCCGCGGCACTGGGGATGAAGACATATGTGGCCAAACAGGCATCCATGGACAGTATTGTGGAGGCGCTTGAGAAGCTGGCAGCCCGGGACAGGACTGAATAAGTGAGATAGAAGGGTGAGGAGGAAATAGGATGGAAATGATAAAAAGACCAAGAAGGCTTCGGGGAGGGGAGACGATCAGGAGAATGGTCAGGGAGACAAGAGTCGATAAGGCTTCCCTGATGTATCCTGTTTTCGTAAAAGAAGGCAGCAATATCATAGAAGAGATTCCTTCTATGCCGGGACAGTACCGCTACAGCATAGACAGATTATGCCGGAAACTGGATACTCTGTCTGATGCAGGGGTGAGCAGTGTTATGCTCTTTGGCATCCCGGATCACAAGGATGAGGTGGGAAGCGGAGCGTATGCGTCCGATGGAATTGTTCAGAGAGCTCTCAGGGAGGCTAAAAAGGAATTCCCTGACATGTACTATGTGACGGATGTCTGTATGTGTGAGTATACTTCCCACGGCCACTGCGGGGTGCTCTGCGGGCATGACGTGGATAATGATAAGACCTTAAAGCTGCTGGCTGATACGGCCCTCTCCCACGTGGAGGCAGGTGCAGATATGGTGGCGCCTTCCGATATGATGGACGGACGCATAGCAGCAATCAGAACGAGACTGGACGGGGCAGGATTTACAAATATTCCTGTCATGTCATATGCGGTAAAATATGCATCTGCATTTTATGGGCCGTTCCGTGATGCAGCAGGCAGTGCGCCTTCTTTTGGGGACAGGAAGACCTACCAGATGGATTTCCACAACAGCAGGGAAGGAATCAAAGAGGCGCTTCTGGATGTAGAAGAAGGGGCTGATATTATTATGGTCAAGCCTGCCATGTCATATCTGGATATGGTGGCAAAGGTAAAGGAAGCGGTGAACGTGCCTGTTGCCAGCTACAGTGTCAGCGGCGAGTACGCCATGGTAAAGGCTGCCGCAAAGATGGACTGGGTAGATGAGGAAAGGATCATGTGCGAGATGGCAGCCAGCGCCTACCGCGCAGGAAGCGATATCTATATCACATATTTTGCAGAAGAGCTGGCAAAGTGTATGGATGAAGGAAGGATAGGCTAATGACAAGATCAGAATCACTTTTTAAAGAAGCAGTTAACTATATCCCGGGGGGCGTTAACAGCCCAGTCAGGGCGTTTGGCTCTGTGGGGATGTCTCCCAGGTTTATAGAGAAGGCGGACGGTGCCTATATTTATGATGCAGACGGAAACAGATATGTGGATTTTATCTGCTCCTGGGGACCTATGATATTAGGGCATAATGATGAGCGCATCAGAGAAAGTGTGATAAAGGCATGTGAAAACGGACTGAGCTTTGGCGCTGCCACTGAGAAAGAAGTGGAGATGGCAAAGCTGATCTGCAGTATAGTGCCGTCTGTCGAGATGGTGCGTATGGTGAATTCCGGAACAGAAGCCGTAATGAGCGCTGTGCGTGCCGCAAGAGGTTATACAGGAAGGAATAAAATAATTAAGTTTATGGGCTGTTACCATGGACATTCAGACGCTATGCTTGTAAAGGCCGGTTCAGGAGTAATGACAAGCGGCCTGCCCGACAGTGCAGGAGTGCCTGCAGGGTGCACAGCAGATACGCTTTCAGCAGTCTACAATGACCTGGAAAGCGTGCAGGAACTTTTTAACCAGTTTGGGGAAGAGATAGCCGCGGTCATAGTAGAGCCTGTAGGCGCCAATATGGGTGTGGTTCCTCCGGCGCCCGGTTTTCTGGAGGGCCTGCGCAGGCTGTGTACGGAGAATAAGAGTGTTCTTATTTTTGATGAGGTTATTACCGGCTTCAGGCTTGGGATAGACGGCGCCCAGGGCTACTATCAGGTACAGGCGGATCTGACCACATTCGGAAAAATCATAGGTGCAGGCATGCCTGTGGGCGCGTATGGCGGGAAGAAAGAGATTATGGAAATGGTGGCCCCGGCAGGGCCGGTCTATCAGGCGGGGACACTGAGCGGTAATCCTGTGGCTATGGCGGCAGGATATACCCAGCTTACCATACTGAAAGAAAATCCCGGGTTTTATACAGAACTGAATGCAAAAGGTGATGCGTTCTACGGTGAAATAGCAAAGATACTCAAAGAGAAAGGACTGCCGTACCAGATGAACCATGCAGGTTCCCTGGGATGTATCTTCTTTACAGAGGAGCCGGTGGTGAACTATGCATCAGCCAAGACTTCTGATACAGCCAAATACGCAGAATATTTCAGATATATGCTTGACGGCGGAGTAAATCTGGCACCGTCACAGTTTGAAGCTATGTTCCTCTCAGCGGCGCATGGCCAAAGGGAGATGGAAGTATATCTGGAGCTTTTGAGAAAGGCCTGACAGAAAGAGAGATAAGCAAAAAAATAATATATTTTGTAAAAGCACAGACGAATGGATTGAACGTCTGTGCTTTTTGGCATTTTATGCTATATGCTTTTTGTATATTCTTTGCCGGAAATTAAATATAAGTTAGAGATATTTCCCTTACATTTACCATTGACTCTAACGCATATATGGAGTAAAATGAAAAAGAACATTCGTTCTTTGGACGCTATCATTACGAATCGCAGAGCAGTGGTATGGCTGACCCAAAAGTCGATTGCTCAACTTTTTGATGTAGAACATAGTAAAGTTTAATTTGTGCATATTTTGCACAAGTTGCAGATAATGGAAAAATATATCAATATAAATTTTATTCTTTATCAGTAATTATTGTTGTGCGTTACCGGGCAAATTTTTGATGAGGATTATTTTGACTATCGTAGCTTTGCTGGTATTAGTGGTAACATTTATAACAGTGTGAATAGTGAAAATGAATTCGCTACACGTGTGTAGCGAATTCATGTGGAGGTCTTATGAATGAAAAAAAGAATTGATAAAAAATCTTATAGGATGCTATTTTCTATTGTTAAGTCGTAAGTGATATTGTTTTATCAGCAGCTAAATTCTGAAATTCGAAAGTATACCTGTTAGGCAGCTGTTCGAATACCTGATTTCAAAGATTTCACGAATTTCTGCCTGATAGACATAGTTTTTATTGGTTCATCAAGGAGGTAAAAACACATTATGGAGTTCAAATTACACAGCGAATATAAACCTACCGGCGACCAGCCGCAGGCTATCAAAGCTCTTGTAAAAGGTTTCAAGGAAGGCAACCAATGCGAGACTTTACTAGGCGTCACAGGCTCCGGCAAGACCTTCACCATGGCTAACGTGATCCAGCAGTTACAGAAGCCGACCCTCATCATCGCCCACAACAAAACGTTGGCGGCCCAGCTATACGGAGAATTTAAAGAATTTTTCCCCAACAACGCTGTGGAATACTTTGTCTCGTATTATGATTACTATCAGCCGGAGGCCTACGTGCCTTCGTCTGACACATATATAGCCAAGGATTCTGCCATAAATGATGAGATTGATAAATTACGTCTGTCTGCCACCACGGCACTGGCAGAACGTGAGGATGTCATCATCGTGGCCAGTGTTTCCTGTATCTATGGCCTGGGCAGCCCTGTGGATTATAAAAACATGGTTATTTCCCTCCGGCCTGGTATGGAAAGGGACAGGGACGAGGTGGCCCGCAGGCTTATAGATATCCAGTATGACAGAAATGATATGGATTTCCACAGGGGAACCTTCAGGGTCAGAGGGGATGTACTTGAGGTGTTTCCGGCAGAGGCTACAGATACTGCCGTGAGGATAGAATTCTTTGGGGATGAGATCGACAGGATCACCCAGATCGATCCGCTGACAGGAGAAATAAAATGTGCCCTTGAGCATATCGCGATTTTTCCGGCTTCCCACTATGTGGTGCCCATGGAGAAGATCCTGGAGGCTACAAAGAATATCGAGGCAGAGCTGAAAGAACGTATCGCTTATTTTAAAAGCGAAGATAAGCTTATTGAGGCCCAGAGGATATCAGAGAGGACGAATTTTGATATTGAGATGATGAGGGAGACAGGTTTTTGTTCCGGCATCGAGAATTATTCAAGACATCTCTCAGGACTGGAGCCGGGGGCATCACCCCACACACTGATTGATTATTTTCCTGATGATTTTCTGATCATTGTGGATGAATCCCATAAGACCATACCTCAAATCAGAGGTATGTACGCCGGTGACCAGTCCAGAAAATCCACATTGGTGGATTATGGATTCCGGCTTCCGTCTGCAAAGGATAACAGACCGCTCAACTTCCAGGAATTTGAGAGCAAGATCGATCAGATCATGTTTGTATCTGCCACGCCCGGAGTATACGAGGAAGAGCATGAGATGCTGCGTGCAGAACAGATCATCAGGCCGACGGGCCTGCTGGACCCCAAGGTGGAAGTTCGTCCGGTAGAAGGCCAGATTGATGACCTTGTAGGTGAAGTGTATAAGGAAATCGCCAAAAAGAACAAGATCCTCATTACCACCCTCACCAAGAGAATGGCAGAAGACCTCACCGACTATATGAGAGAGATAGGAATCAGGGTGAAGTACCTGCACTCAGATATTGATACACTTGAGAGGACGGAGATCATCCGTGATATGCGGCTCGATGTCTTTGATGTGCTGGTAGGCATCAACCTTCTGAGGGAGGGGCTGGATATACCTGAGATCACTCTTGTTGCCATATTGGATGCGGATAAAGAGGGATTCTTAAGATCTGAGATATCACTTATCCAGACAATAGGCCGTGCCGCCAGGAATTCGGACGGTCATGTTATCATGTATGCCGATGTGATGACTGATTCTATGAGGATGGCCATTGAGGAGACGGAGAGAAGAAGGGCTATCCAGGAAAAATATAATGAAGAGCATGGCATTACGCCCCAGACGATAAAGAAAGCCGTCAGGGACCTGATCAGCATTTCCAGGGAAGTTGCAAAGGAAGAGATGGAATTTGAAAAGGATCCTGAATCTATGAGCAGGGAAGAACTGGAAAAACTGATCGGTGAGGTTCAGAAGAAGATGAAGAAGGCAGCGGCAGAGCTTGATTTTGAATCAGCGGCAGAGCTGCGTGACAAGATGATAACGCTGAAGAAGCAGTTGCAGGAGATTGATGAAGGATGACAACGAAAACGAACGAGAAGCAATATATAAAGATAAGAGGTGCCAATGAGCACAATCTGAAAAACATTGACCTGAATATCCCAAGAAATGAGTTTGTAGTTCTGACAGGACTCTCAGGATCAGGAAAATCCTCACTGGCATTTGATACTATTTATGCGGAAGGACAGAGACGCTATATGGAGTCCCTGTCCTCATATGCGAGGCAGTTTCTAGGACAGATGGAAAAACCGGATGTGGAGAGCATAGAGGGGCTGCCGCCCGCCATTTCCATAGACCAGAAATCTACAAACAGGAATCCCAGGTCTACAGTCGGGACTGTGACGGAGATATATGATTATTTCAGGCTGCTATATGCGAGAATCGGTATCCCCCACTGTCCAAAGTGCGGCAAAGAGATAAAAAAACAGACTGTAGACCAGATGGTAGACCATGTCATGACACTTCCGGAGAAGACAAGGATCCAGCTACTTGCGCCTGTAGTCAGAGGGCGTAAGGGAGAGCATGTAAAGCTCTTTGATCAGGCTAAGAGAAGCGGTTATGTGAGAGTTCAGGTGGACGGAAGTACGTATGACCTGTCTGAAGAGATAAAGCTGGATAAAAATAAAAAGCATAATATTGAAATTGTTGTGGACCGTCTTGTAGTCAGGCCCGGGATTGAAAAGCGTCTTACAGATTCCCTGGAAAATGTCCTGAACCTGGCGGAAGGCCTGGCGATCGTGGATGTACAGGGCGGGGAACCTCTCAGGTTCAGCCAGAGCTTCTCTTGTCCGGACTGTGGGATCAGCGTGGATGAGATAGAGCCAAGAAGCTTTTCCTTTAATAATCCTTTTGGAGCGTGTCCTGACTGCTTTGGACTGGGCTACAAGATGGAATTTGATGAAGAACTGATGATACCTGATAAGACTCTCAGCATCAATGACGGGGCAATAGCAGTCATGGGATGGCAGTCATGTACGGACAAGGGAAGCTTCACAAGAGCTATCCTGGATGCTCTGGCCAAGGAATATAAATTTGATCTGAGCACTCCTTATGACCAGCTGCCTGAGAAAATAAGGGACATGCTCATCCACGGAACAGGAGGCCGGGAGGTTAAGGTCCACTACAGAGGCCAGAGAGGTGAAGGTGTCTATGATGTAGCCTTTGAAGGCCTGATAAAGAATGTGGAGAGGCGGTACAGGGAGACAGGCTCCGAGTCCATGAAGCAGGAGTATGAGGCATTCATGCGGATCACACCCTGTAAGACATGCCATGGGCAGAGACTGAAAAAGGAAGCCCTGGCAGTCACAATCGCTGATAAAAATATTTATGAGATAACATCTATGTCCATAGCTAAGCTCCAGAAATTCCTGAATGAGCTTGTTCTGACGGACCACCAGGAGATGATAGGTCATCAGATCCTGAAGGAAATACGGGCCAGGATAGGATTTTTGATGGATGTGGGGCTTGAGTACCTGACATTGTCAAGGGCGACGGGAAGCCTTTCAGGCGGTGAAGCCCAGAGAATACGTCTTGCCACACAGATTGGATCGGGCCTGGTTGGTGTTGCCTATATCCTGGATGAGCCGAGTATCGGACTTCATCAGAGAGATAATGACAAGCTTCTCAGAACTCTGGACAATCTCCGTGACCTGGGAAACACGCTGATCGTTGTGGAGCACGATGAGGATACTATGTTTGCAGCTGACTATATCGTAGATATTGGTCCCGGAGCAGGGGAACACGGCGGTGAAGTGATAGCAGCAGGAACGGCTGAGCAGATTATGGCTAATGAGAAGTCTGTCACAGGAGCATATCTGAGCGGCAGGATAAAAATACCTGTACCGGAGGTAAGAAAGAAGCCGACAGGATTCCTGCATGTAAAAGGCGCAGCAGAAAACAACCTGAAAAATATTGATGTGGATTTCCCTCTGGGAGTAATGACATGTGTGACAGGTGTCTCCGGCTCAGGAAAGAGTTCGCTTGTAAACGAGATCCTGTATAAGTATCTTGCAAAGAAACTGAACAGAGCCAGGGTGATACCGGGAAAACATAAGGCCATAGAAGGAATCGAACAGCTGGACAAGGTAATAGATATTGACCAGTCTCCCATTGGGCGCACACCCAGATCCAATCCCGCCACTTATACCGGCGTGTTTGACCAGATACGTGATCTTTTCGCATCTACTGCAGATGCAAAGGCGAAAGGATATAAGAAAGGGCGTTTCAGTTTTAATGTAAAGGGCGGAAGATGTGAAGCCTGCAGCGGTGACGGGATCCTTAAGATAGAGATGCATTTCCTGCCGGACGTGTATGTTCCCTGTGAAGTATGCGGCGGCAAACGGTATAACAGAGAGACTCTGGAGGTTAAATATAAAGGTAAGAGCATATATGATGTATTGGATATGACTGTGGAGGAAGCAGTTACCTTTTTTGAAAATGTACCTTCTATTCGCAGGAAAATAGAGACACTGTATGATGTGGGGCTGTCATACATCAAGCTGGGTCAGCCGTCCACCACACTTTCAGGGGGAGAGGCACAGAGGATCAAGCTGGCTACAGAACTGAGCAGGCGCAGTACAGGAAAGACTATCTACATCCTGGATGAACCGACCACAGGCCTTCATTTTGCCGATGTCCATAAGCTGATAGAGATCCTTCAGAGACTGGCGGAGGGCGGCAATACAGTAGTGGTGATCGAGCATAATCTGGATGTTATAAAAACAGCAGATTATATAATAGACATCGGTCCGGAGGGCGGTGACAGAGGCGGCACGATAGTAGCTACAGGAACCCCTGAGGAGGTGGCGGAGAATCCTGCGTCCTATACAGGAAAATATGTAAAAAAATATTTAAAAAAGTAATATGGGACAGAGGTTCCAATTCAGGAGTAAAGGGAACTTAAAGGAATAAAAGAATAGGAAAGTATACAAGAAGCGTAAGAATCAGCATTGCCGGACTTACGCTTCTTATATATTATAATGTATAGATATGATACAAAGTAAGAAGGGCCTCGGCTGCGCCGGGCCCTTCTCAAAGGAAAGAGAAAAAATTAAATATTTGAGGGAGTACTTCGCAGCGTGTGGGGGCTGCGAAGTGTGAGTTATGAAATATATTAGCTGTTTGCTAATATGACTATAGTATAAGATATAAATGTGATTAAAATATGTACTGATTATTAAGAAAGTATGAAAATACGAAAAAAAATATTATTTAAGGGAGAAAATGGACAAAACTACTTTTCATTTATGACGGTGTTGTATATAATAAAAGCCATATGGAACACTACCTTATAGAGAGGGGAATGAAAAATGCCGTCAACAGATATAGGAATTGATTTAGGGACAGCCAGTATATTAGTCTATGTCAGAGGGAAAGGTGTAGTGTTAAAAGAGCCTTCTGTTGTAGCTTTTGATAGAGATAATAATAAAATTAAGGCGATCGGGGAAGAGGCTAGGCTTATGCTTGGCAGGACACCCGGAAATGTGGTGGCGATCAGGCCGCTGAGAAAAGGTGTCATATCCGATTATACCGTCACTGAGAAAATGCTGAAGTACTTTATTCAGAAAGCTATAGGAAGAATGTCCTTCAGAAAACCACGCATCAGCGTATGTGTGCCGAGCAGTGTGACCGAAGTGGAAAAAAAGGCTGTAGAGGATGCTACCTACCAGGCAGGAGCCAGGGAGGTCTTTTTAATTGATGAGCCCCTTGCGGCAGCCATAGGTGCGGGGATCGATATCTCAAGGCCCTGCGGAAATATGATCGTGGATATAGGAGGGGGAACATGTGATGTAGCTGTGATCTCTCTGGACGGCATAGTGGTGAGTTCTTCCGTCAAGGTGGCTGGTGATGATTTCGACGATGCCATAATTAAATATGTAAGGAAAAAGCATAACCTTCTTATTGGAGAGAGGACTGCGGAGGATATTAAAATCAATATAGGCACTGCAGTCGAGAGGCCTGAGCAGAAAGTGATGGAGGTAAAAGGACGTGATCTGATCACTGGTCTGCCTAAGACAGTGAGGGTGACATCAGAGGAGACAAGGGAAGCCCTGAAGGAAGCCACATCTCAGATAGTGGATGTGGTACACAGTGTGCTTGAGAGAACTCCGCCGGAGCTGGCTGCAGACGTAGTGGACAGGGGGATCGTACTCACAGGCGGCGGCGCTCTTCTGGGAGGCCTGGAAGAACTGATCGAGGCAAAGACGGGAATCAATACAGTGACTGCCGAAGACCCAATGGCAGCAGTTGCTATTGGCACAGGTAAGTTTGTGGAGCTGACTGCTTCCAATGGAAAGCTGGAAAACTAATGATGGGAAGACAGACAGCTGGGAACAGCCAATCGAATGGGGAAGCTACAGTCGAAGGGTATGTGGACCATATTATATTCAGAAATAATGACAATGGTTATACTGTGATGGTACTTGTATGTGATGGAGAAGAGCTGACATGTGTTGGCTCCCTGCAGTATATCGGAGAAGGGGAGCTGATAGAGGCCAGAGGTGTATACAAAAACCACAGTACCTATGGGAAGCAGTTTCAGATTGAGACATATGAAATCAAACAGCCGGAAGATATACTGTCTATTGAACGTTATCTGGGCAGCGGAGCCATAAAGGGAATCGGCGTCGCTATGGCTGCGAGAATAGTAAGGAGATTTAAAGAAGATACCTTCCGTATTATAGAGGAGGAGCCGGAGAGGCTGACTGAGGTAAAAGGGATCAGTGAACGCATAGCCAGGGAAATCGCGCAGCAGGTAGAAGAAAAGCGTGATATGCGTAAGGCTATGATTTTTTTGCAGCAGTATGGCATTTCTACAAGCCTGGGTGTTAAGATATATGCCCAGTACGGTCAGAATATCTATCAAATCATTAAAGAAAATCCCTATAAAATGGCAGATGATATAAATGGTGTGGGATTTAAGATCGCGGACGAGATAGCAAGCCGTGTAGGCATACACACGGATTCTGATTTCCGTATACGCAGCGGCATACTGTATACTCTGCAGCAGAGCAGTATGGATGGAAATGTTTATGAGCCAAAAGCAGGCCTGATGCTGAAGGCAGGAGAACTGCTGGGGGTGAGTCCGGAGGCTATTGAAAAACATATCATGGATCTGGCTATTGAGAGAAAACTGATCCTTAAGGAAGAGGGAGAAGACGTCTGCGTCTACAGCTCTTCCGCTTATTACATAGAGCTGAACACGGCAAGGATGCTGCTTGATCTGAATGTATCCTGTTCTGTTTCAGACAGCAAGGTAGAGGCCAGGATAGCCCGGATAGAGGAAGAGAATGAAACTATGCTGGACCAGCTTCAGGAAAAAGCCGTGAAAGAGGCGGCCAGGAATGGACTGCTCATCATCACGGGAGGTCCTGGTACAGGAAAGACAACTACAATAAATGTGCTGATAGATTACTTTGAACATGAGGGGCTGAAGGTCAGACTTGCAGCGCCTACAGGCCGTGCCGCCAAGCGTATGACGGAAGCCACAGGGTGTGATGCGTCTACGATACACAGGCTTTTGGAACTTTCCGGAGTTCCGGAGGAGAACTCAGGGCGTGTCCAGTTTGAGAGGAACGCGCAGAATCCTCTCGAGGATGATGTAATTATTATTGACGAAATGTCTATGGTGGATATCCATCTGATGCATGCTCTTTTGAATGCAGTATCGGTGGGAACAAGACTGATCATGGTTGGAGACGTAAATCAGCTGCCAAGTGTAGGGCCGGGCAGCGTACTGAAAGATATGATCAGTTCAGGCTGTTTTCCTGTAGTGTGCCTGACCAAGATCTTCCGCCAGGCAACGGAGAGCGACATTGTGGTAAATGCCCATAAGATCAATGCGGGAGAGAAAGTAATACTGGATAATAAGAGCCGTGATTTTTTCTTCCTGAAGCGGGATGACGCAAATGTGATCATAAGTGTCATGCTGACCCTGATCCAGAAAAAAATGCCCAAATATGTGGATGCCACTCCCTATGATATTCAGGTCCTCACGCCAATGCGAAAAGGACTTCTGGGGGTTGAACGCTTAAATGGGATCCTGCAGCAGTATATGAACCCTCCAGCATCTGATAAAAGAGAGAAGGAGTCAGGGGGAGGAATATTCAGGGAAGGCGACAAGGTCATGCAGATCAAGAATGACTACCAGCTGGAGTGGGAAGTGCGAGGAAATTACGGCATCCCCATTGAGAAAGGGGCTGGCGTCTTTAACGGTGATATGGGTGTTATCAGGGAAATAAATACATTTTCAGAGACAGTGACAGTAGAATTTGAAGAGCGCAGGTTTGTAGAGTATTCCTTTAAACAATTGGAGGAATTGGAACTGGCCTATGCCGTAACTATACATAAATCACAGGGAAGCGAATATCCGGCAGTGGTGATCCCTCTTTTATCAGGTCCGAGGATGCTGATGAACAGGAATCTTCTTTACACAGCGGTGACAAGAGCCAGAAAATGTGTGACACTTGTAGGCAGCCAGGATACATTTTATCAGATGATACAAAATACTACCCAGCAGAAGCGGTATACATCCCTGGATAAAAGAATCAGAGAGCTGTATGAGCAGGAAAAGGAGATGTCCGGTCATGATGCCGGTGAAGAGAGTTTCAGGTCCGGTTCTGATACGGAATCGGAGTTTCATACTGCTTCTGGACGTGTTTCTGAATTTGAGCCAGAATTTGACGCTGAATTTGATTTACATTACGACTGAGAATCATGGTTAGTTATAAGGCCCGGGAGAGAGCCTGAAAACAGATGAACTGGAAAGAAAATATTCTTGCAGTTTTATATCCGGCAAGATGTCCTGTGTGCGGGAGAATACCGGAGGGGGCAGGAAGAAAAATATGTGTAAAATGTGATGAACAATTAAAGCCGCTCAGAGGCTCCAGATGCTTTAAGTGCAGCAAGCCTCTGCACTCAGAGCAGAGAGAATACTGCGGGGACTGTTCATCAGCGAGGCATGCGTTTAAGCAGGGGATAGCAGTTTATCCCTATGATAAAGTGCTGAAGAAATCTATTTACCAGATCAAATACTACAATAAAAGAGAATATATTCCATTCTTTGCCGAAAGTGCGGTAAAAGAGACAGCGGCTGTCATAAAAAGATGGTCGCCTGATTTTATGGTTCCCATACCTTTGCACAAGAAAAAGCAGAGAATACGCGGATTTAACCAGGCGGAACTGCTTGCCAGGGGTATCGGGGAGAAGTTGGGGATACAAGTAAGAAATGACCTGCTTGTCAGAATCATAAATACTGTTCCCCAGAAAGAACTTACTCTGAAGGAAAGGCAAAACAATCTGAAAAAGGCTTTTAAAATTGTTGGAAATGATGTAAAATTAAAGAAAGTATTGCTGGTAGATGATATTTATACGACAGGCAGTACCATCGATGCAGCAGCACAGGCTTTGCTGGACGCAGGCGCAAAAGAAGTCTGCTTTATCACCCTGTGCATAGGAAGCGGCGGAACTTAAACTTTCCTTATTCTTTTTGGTATGGTATAATGTCGGTAGACATTATACGCGCCGCAGCGAAGCGAAGTGCGCATCTCCCAGAGGGATACTATATCGCAGATATGGTATAATGTCGGTAGACATTATACGCGCCGCAGCAATATATAAAATAAAAGGAGGAGCAGGATGATCCATCAGAAGCGTGTCAGCCTTATGACCAGGCTGGCTATTTATGAAAAACACAGTAAAGTAGAGCTTGACCAGGCCAGCTCCTATTACAGAAGCGATTATATAAGCACTTACCTTTTGAAAAATGGATTCAGGGCCACAGCAGCCTTCCTGATCGGACTTCTGGGATGGGGCTGCTATAATTTCAATAGTCTGATCAATAATCTGAATGATCTGGATTTTATGTCCATGGGCATTAAAATGTTGGTCTCTTATGTGGCAGTGCTGGCAGTTTATCTGCTGATAACATATATAGTATATACGATCAGGTTTTATCATGCAGGCAAACAGCAGCAGGAATACAGGATCTTATTGTGCAGGCTGGAGCAGGAGTATGCAAAGGAAGAGAAAGAGTCAGGCAGAAGAAAAGGAAAGAGTGTCAGAAACAGACAGACAAGAGGTAAAAGTACCAGGTAGAGAACAGGACAATTACAGTTATGAGGAGGCATGAATGGAGAGTTTGTTGCAGATAAAGGAAAAGTTAAAAAGTGTTTACGGAAAATACGACAGTTATTTTTTATCAGTCGTAAAATTTTTACTGGCGCTTGTAACTTTTTTAATGATAAATAAGGGACTTGGCTATTTTCAGAAGCTTGACAACATAGTTATCATATTGATTCTGGCATTAGTCTGTTCTGTCTTGCCGGTGAATGCAATCGTACTTATCGGACTGGGACTGCTGGCAGTGCAGCTGTATGGCTTATCCATGGCGGCGGCAATCGCAGGCGGTGCACTGATATTGATAATTCTCCTTTTACATTTTGGGATTGCTCCGAAATACGGATATGCACTTGTCATTACCCCACTGGCACTGGCACTTCAGATTCCGTGTGCTGTGCCCCTTGTGTTGGGATTGTGCGCTTCTCCCCTGGCAGGTGTGGGGACAGTGTTTGGTGTCATCCTTTTCTATGGCATTAATGTAATCATGAAGACGGACGTGTCGGCAGTTTCAAATTCAGCTTCAGCGGGAAGTGATATTGCAGGGCTGGCTATCATAGAAGAAATTAAAATGTATCTGGATGCAATCTTAAAAAATACTGAGATGATCGTTATGGTGATTACACTGCTGGCAGTTTTGCTTGTAGTATATGTAATCAGGAAGATGGCGATCAAACATGCGTGGAGTGTTGCGGTGGGTGCAGGAGCTTTTACCTATCTGGCAGTAACAGTTATAGGAAGAACAACACTGGAAATGGAGCTTGATCTGCTCTGGATGATTCTGGGTACCGTTCTTTCAGCAATCATAGCTGTAGTCCTGGAGTTTTTTGTGCTTGGTGTAGACTATAGAAGGACAGAATCTGTACAGTTTGAAGATGATGATTATTATTACTACGTAAAAGCAGTTCCTAAAATGAAAACAACGGCGGCAATGAAAGAAGAGAATGGACGCCGGAAAGCAGAAGAAAGAGTGAAGGCGGGAAGTATAAGGACAGCTGAGGGGCGTCTGGCGGAGGAAACAGGAAATTCTTCCCGAAGTGTTACAGATCGCTCTGGTGCGAATATCAGCGGTTCATCACAGGTGCGCAGCAGAGAGAGTACAAGAGCAGTTTCTCATGAAAGGGTCAGAGAGAGTTCTGTCAGGCCTGAAAAAGAACGTGTACGTGAAAATATACGCAGGCCGGAGGGAGAACGTACAAGGACAGCGGCGCGGCGGAATGCGGAAGCGCCTGAAGAGCGCCAGTACCGCAGAACTTCAGCTGCACCAAAGAAACCAGAGGTTCTGGATGTACCGAACGTGCAGAGAACATCGAAAAGGATGGGGAATCTGCCTGAAAGAGAGAAATAAAACCGCAGTAATGCGTACAGCCATAAAGAGGAGTATGAGCAGAGAGGCCGCTAAATTTCAGGCCTCCTGTATATGACAGACAGAAGGGGAGTGAAAAAAGATGGAGAGTATAAAAGCATTCTTTGATACCTATTTTTCATGGTTATCAATGCCTGCGCTCACCATTACCATAACCGATATTGTGGAAATATTGATTTTGGCATATCTGGTATACCGTCTTCTGGTATGGATCAGGAATACCAGAGCATGGTCGCTGCTAAAGGGAATCGTATTTATATGTTTTTTTGTGTTCCTGGCAGCTGTATTTGAAATGAACACAATCATGTTTATTATAAGTAAGGGGATAGATGTGGCCATAATGGCAGCAATTGTTATCTTCCAGCCTGAACTGAGGCGTGCGCTTGAGCAGATAGGAGAAAAAAAGATATTTTCATCACTGATACCTTTTGAAAGCGCAAAGGAAGTAAAAGAGAGGTTCAGCGATAAAACTGTCAATGAACTGGTGAAGGGCACAGTTGAGATGGCCAAGGTTAAGACAGGCGCGCTGATTGTCATAGAGCAGAATACAACTCTGGCTGAATATGAACGTACAGGCATTGCTCTGGACTCCATTATTACAAGCCAGCTTTTGATAAATATTTTTGAGCATAACACACCTCTGCATGACGGTGCTGTAATCGTCAGAGGTGACAGGATAGTGTCA
This sequence comes from Murimonas intestini, assembly GCF_024622195.1. Taxonomy (NCBI): domain Bacteria; kingdom Bacillati; phylum Bacillota; class Clostridia; order Lachnospirales; family Lachnospiraceae; genus Murimonas; species Murimonas intestini. The sequence goes on along the minus strand of NZ_JANKBI010000017.1, from coordinate 53,623 downwards.
GCCACGTGTTATCTGCCGCTCTCCGATAATATGGAGCTGAGTAAGGAGCTTGGCACAAGGCACAGAGCCGGTGTTGGAATAAGCGAGGTGACGGATTCACTGACTATTATTGTGTCAGAAGAGACTGGAGGGGTATCTCTGGCATATAAAGGTAAACTGACGCGGGATGTGGATGCACAGACACTCCGCAAACAACTGGTTATTCTTCAGGACAAAACCGTAGACACAAAGAAGTTCAGGCTGTGGAAAGGAAGGGGAAAGAATGAAGAAAAGCAGGGATAATTTTTTGACTAATAATCTGGGGCTAAAGGTCATTGCATTATTTGCTGCCTTCTGTATCTGGCTGATTATTGTAAATATGAACGACGCAGAAGGAATAAGAACCTTCTATAATGTTCCGGTCACCATTGAACACTCAGAGTCGATCACCAGCAATGACAGAGTGTACAGTATCATTGAAGGTGATAAGGTAGTTCTGAAAGTCAGAGCAAGGCGTTCGGTGAGGGAAAAACTTCAGGCTTCAGATTTTAAGGTTACAGCTGACCTGAGAAATATGACTTTTATGGAGACTGTTCCATTGAAAGTTACATGCAGCAATACTTCTGTTTCAGAGGACAATATAAAGGTTACTCCATCATCCCTGAAGATAAGTGTGGAGAATAAGGCCGAACTGGAATTTCCGGTAAAGGTATCTACAACAGGTACACCGGCGAAGGGTTATGCTGTAGGACGCACAGAGATTGCAGATGGCAATACAATACTTATTGCTGGTCCTGAAAGCCTTCTGGCCATCATTGATAAGGTCACACTCCCCATATCTGTGGATGGGATGTTATCAGACAGTGTACTTGAAGCAGGGCTGAAAATCACAGATAAGAATGGTGCTGAATTTACCGAGGCCCAGATGAATTCTCTGGATATTAAGACTATAGAAGGATATACAATCACTACCCAGATGAAGGTTAAGGTAGAATTGTGGAGGCTGAAAACAAATATCCCTGTGATAGTAAATCCCAAGGGAACTCCGGCAGCAGGCTACAGAGTAGTAGAGATGACAACAACACCTGAAACAATCAGCCTTGCGGGGACAGAGGAAGCGCTTCAGAAGCTTGCAGATGGTTTTATACTTCCGGCATCTGAAGACATAGATGTAAACGGCGCATCAGCTAATATTGAGAAAGAAATAGATCTCCAGAAGGTACTGCAGGAAAACAGCGAGGAATTTGCAGACCTGAAATTTGAGGACGATGCTGCCACGACCATAAAGGTTAAAGCCCACATAGAAAAGCGGGGCAATAAGACAGTAAATGTGTCTATTGCAAACCTTGAGGTGATTGGAGCGCCAGGGGGAATGTTAATTAAGCTGACACCAGCCGATAAGGTTCCGGTAGAGGTTACGGCCCTCACAGAAGAGCTGGAAGATCTGGATGCAGACAGCATTACTATGAAACTGGATCTGACAGATTACCAGGAGCCGGGGAATTATACACTTCCTCTGGAAGTGACAGTACCTACAGGATATGAACTTGCTTCACAAGTTACCATCATAGTAAATATAGAACCGGAAGTCATCGAGACGGAAACAGCAGCAGAGGGGGAATAGAAAATGGTAAGTCAGAGAGTAGTAGTAAAAAATCCAACAGGCCTCCATTTGAGGCCGGCAGGAATCCTGTGCAAGACGGCAATGCAATTTAAGTCGCTGATCACATTCACCTTTCAGAACACCACAGCAAACGCAAAAAGTGTTCTGAGTGTTCTGGGGGCATGTGTAAAGAGCGGTGATGAAGTAGAATTCGTGTGCGAAGGTGAAGACGAGAAAGAGGCTCTGAAGACCATAATCGAGGCTATTGAGAGTGGGCTTGGGGAGTAAAGTTTAAATGTAAAGAATAAAAGGGACGCTGCAAAATCATTAATATAGATTTTGCAGCGTCCTCTTTTTATGCGAGCAATAAATCAACCATGCTTATTGCCAGCTATCTGACATTAGGATCTGTAGGATCCCAGTTCTGTGAAGCAGGTATCTTCGCCACAGTCGGCTTGCCAAGAGGCATTGCCTCATAATCGCTGATAGTAACAGATGTTCCTACCGGACAATTATCATACAGCCATTTAGCGTCTCCTACAGTAAGACGGATACAACCGTGAGATGCAGCCTGTCCAAGCAGGTTGTATTCATTTGCAGGTACTGAGTAGTAATTTTTAGCTGGCATAGGAACAGAGTGGAATAAAATCTCACTTGTTATATGTGAGCAATACTGACCCCAGGTAGGTCCATCCAATTCATGCCATCTCAGTTTATCCAGGATCTGGAAATTACCCGTAGGTGTAGGTCCATAAAGGCCGGTAGAGCAGGCCATAGCTTTAACAGCTGTATTGCCTTTATAAATAGTGATGCAGTTATTAGCACGGTTTAATTTAATAGACCAGCTTCCAGGAATCTCGCTTGGATTTACGCTGATGCCTCCGCTGTTTCCAAAATTATATGTCTTTCCGTCAACAGTCTGTGTTCCGGTATACATACGCCCTGATAACGGGTCAAGGTAGTAGCGTTTCATGTTAACCATAATCCATCCGGTTTTCATATCACCGTTGTTTCCAAGATAATACCAGTAACCATTAGATTTGATCCATCCGGTCTGCATAGCCCCGGAAGTGTTTAAGAAATACCACTTGCCTTTTAACTGCTGCCATCCTGTCAGCATTTTACCGCTGCCATCCATATAGTACCATCTTCCGCCTGAAATCTGCCATCCTGTTTTCATGGCGCCGGAATTATTAAATAAGTACCAGTTGCCGTCTACCTTCAGCCATCCTGTAGCCATAGCACCTGAGCTGCGCAAATAATACCATTTTCCGGCATCATTCATCCAACAGTTAGCCTTCATAGTGCCGTTGCCATTCAGATAATACCATTTGGAACCAACTTTTTTCCAGCCGGTCGCCATAGACCCGTTGCTGTTTAAATAATACCAGTCACTTCCGGCCTGGAGCCATCCTGTTTTCATAGCGCCTGAACCAGTTAAGTAATAATATTTTCCGCCTACATTTATCCAGTCATTTGCTACCATAATTCCTGTACCGGGCTGTAAATAATACCATTTGTTCTTGGACTTCACCCAACCGGTTTTTTTGGAACCGGAACCATCCATATAATACCAATTGCCGTCGATCCTCTGCCATCCGGTGAGCATTGCGCCGCTGCCTGTGACAAAGTAATCTTTGTTATTGACTGTTATCCAGCTGTTTGCGGCCATTCTTCCATCAAGAGGACTGTAGTAGTACCATATACCTTTAGATTTGCGCCAGCCTGTTATCAACTGCCCTGACTTATTGGCATAATACCATGTGACCCCATCATTGCCTTTGAAATCACCGGTACGCATTACGCCGTCCTCACCAGTATAATACATTTTTCCGCCCTCACGGATGAGGCCTACTGCCATCATTCCATTTTCAGGAGCGAAATAATACCATCTATTATTGATGTTTTTCCAGCCGGTATCAAGGTGTCCGTCCGGATTTATAAAGTACCATACATTGTCCACATTCTGCATGCCGCTTATTCCAGCTGCAAGTGTTCCATCATTGCGGAAAAGCCAAAGAACATTATCAATATAAACAGGGCCGGTTGCACGGCGCCCTCCTTCATATGGATTGAGATAGTATCTCTGTCCGTCTTTGTCGAGCCATCCGCTGTAAATATTTCCGCTGCCGTCATAGTAGAATACATTACCTTGCCCGTCATCTGAAAACATATCAACCTTAGGCGCTTCAGTCTCAGCAATTGCCTGTGGGACATCAGCAGCAAATGGAACAGCAGCAGGTACCTCTGTCGAAGGAACTTCAGTAACAGGCGGTTCAGCTGCCGGAGCATCAGTCACTGGAACTTCGGTCATGGGAGCATCAGTTTCTGGCGCTGCAGTCCCCTCAGTCTGGCCAGTCATTGGAGTTTCAGTATTCTGTTCTGTCATTGCGCCGGATTCAGCTTCTGCCGCTCCTGCCACCATTGGCATAGCGAGCATTAACCCTGCGCTCAGGCAGATTACAGAAAAAAGTTTTTTCATTTTCATAGCTTTTTCCTCTCATATTTCTTTTTCAATGTACACTTAACATAAGTTACCTACCTATAATTTACTATAAAAAGGAAATGAAATCAATCGAGTTTCAAAGATTTATGATAATATTAAGAAATTATAAAATGTTCAAAAAGTGTTGACATATATGTTCAATAATTATAAAATCAAGATGTTCAAAAAATGAACATACTTGGAGGGATACTAATTGGATAAATTTGATAAAGTATTATACATAATAAATCAGCGGGAAGTTAAGAGCCAGAGAGACCTGGCTGCAAGTGCAGGGATATCAGTTGGTCAGGCAAATTCTATTCTGAAGGAACTGGAAGCTGCAGGATGTATAGAAAAGAAACAGGGCTGCTACTATTTAAAAAAGAAAGGCAGAAAAGCACTTGAAGAGAAGCTGAGGCAGAATCTGGAGCAGAGAATCAGCTTTGACGGAGAGTCCCAAAAGCGTCTGAGGACAGCAGTAATTCTGGCAGCGGGTGAAGAGAAAAATTTTGAATGTCCGTCCGGGCTGTTAACGTTAGACGGCGAGGCCGCAGTTGATATTTTGATCAGGAAAATGATGAATCTTGGCATCGAACAGTTTTATATAGTTACAGGCTATGAGAAAGAACGATATGAAGAACATTTCAGAGGCCGCAACGTTCATCTGGTGGAAAATCCCCGTTATAAATGGACAGGCACGATGGCATCGCTTGCACAGGTCAGACCGTATGTAAAAGAAGATTTCCTGCTTGTGGAGTGTAACCAGATTCTGGAGGAGGGAGCGTTTGAGAAGGTGATATATGCTCCGGGACCTGACAGCCTGCTGCTGGTGAATCCCAGCGGGTCTGCGGACTGCGCTTATGTGGAGATGGATAAGCACGGAAATATATTCCGGATTTCAAAGGATATACGCCAGATGAACAAAATTGACGGAGAACTGGTGGGAGTGAGCAAGATTTCCAGGGCTCTCTTTGATAAAATGATGGAATATTATCAGGATAATGAAAATCCATTCCTGAATTACGAGTATGTAATTGAAAATATAGGCAGGCTGTATAAAATACAGGGTGTCATCGCGGATGACCTTGTGTGGGGGCTTCTGGAAGATGAGGCAATGTACGCGAAGGCAGAAAACCTGATATATCCCAGAATAAAGATAAGAGAAAAGCTGGCAAAAGAAAATAATGCAAGAGCAACCCTGAAAGAATGCCTGCAGATAGAAGAAAAAGATATAGAAAAACTGCGTATTATCGGTGGTATGACGAATATGAACTTCTATGTGAGGACCTGTAGTAAAAAAGAGTATATATTGAGGATGCCAGGCGCAGCTACAGAAGAAATGATAAGCAGAAGCAAAGAACAGTTTAATACGCTTCAGGCTTCGTTGGAGGGTTTCCATCCCCAGATCTTATATTTTAACGTTAAATCGGGGGTCAAAGTGACAGAGTACATTAAAGGCGCCCAAACATTAAATGGGAAGACAGCCAGACTGGAAACAAATATGAAGCGAACAGCATCTATACTGAAAAGACTCCACCAGTCAGAAATCCAGATGCAGGGTGAGTTTGACGTATGGAAAGAATATGAAAGCTATGCTGAAACAATTAAAAATATGAACGGAAGGTGGTATCAGGAGTCCAGAAATATAGAACCCTTTTTTTACAGGCTGCGGGATGACCTGGAGGCTCTTGGGCGGGTAAGAAAACCATGCCATAATGATCTGGTGCCGGAAAACCTGGTAAAAGAAGAAACTGGCAGGATGTACCTGATCGATTGGGAATATTCAGGATTTAACGACCCAATGTGGGACGTGGCTGCACACCTGCTGGAGGGAGAGTTTTCCAAAGACGAAGAAGAACTTTTCTTATCTTATTATTTTGAAAATGGCATTACTGATATTCAGAAACAGAAGATAGAGATTTTTAAAATGTGCCAGGATATATTATGGAGCGCCTGGACGATTATAAAAGAAGCAAAAGGCGAAGATTTAGGTACTTATGGAAAAGACAGGCTTGCAAGGGCAGTGAAGGGAGAAAAAGAGTATGAGAAGAGATATGGAAAGCGTTAAGAAGAAATTAAATACATCAGGGGTTGATTGGACTATCACCATATTTCCTCTCGTTATTATTATCTGCATATCAGCACTTTTAATGGTGGTACCGGATGCAGCAGGAAATGCGCTTACCTTCCTTAAAAATTTTTTTGTTAATAAGCTTGGCTTTTTCTATATTCTGCTGGGGCTGGGCGTTCTTCTTACGGCAGTGGGGCTCGGCTTGTCAAAAAAGGGAAATATCAAATGCGGGAGTATTTCAAAACCAAAATACAGTAATTTCAGCTGGGGCGCCATGATTTTTACATCTACCATGGCGGCGGATATAGTATACTGGTCCCTGATAGAATGGTGCTACTACTATACAGCAAAGCCCTTTGCAAAAGAGGCGCTGACGCTGGCGGAACAGCAGGATTATGCATCTGCGTATCCGCTGTTCCACTGGGGTCCAATACCTTGGGCTATTTATCTTCTGCCAGCGTGTGCATATGCTTATATGATGTTTGTGAAGAAAAGAAAACGTCAGACGTTATCCGAAGCCTGCAGGCCGATTCTGGGAGAAAGATCAGATAGAAAAACAGGCAGGATCATTGATATCTTTTCAATCGTAGGTCTTCTGGCAGGAACGGCGACAACATTTTCACTGGCTACACCGCTCCTTGCTGAAGCAGTCGCACGGATTCTGGGGATAGAGACGTCACCTGCACTGTCTGTTATGATACTGATGGTTATTGGCCTCGTGTTTATTGTGGCAGTGCTGAAGGGGATGAAAGCCATATCCTATCTGGCCAATATATGTGTTATTCTGTTTGCCATGATGATCGCATTATTTGTTATTTTTGGGCCAAAGGTGTATCTGATAGAAACGGGAATCACTGCTATCGGAAATGTAATAGATAATTTCTTCCATATGGCTACCTGGATGGACCCGCTCAGGCTTTCAGGCAGCGGCGGCATGGGCTTTCCTCAGAATTGGACGATTTTTTACTGGGCGTACTGGATTGCATGGTTTGTGGCAACTCCGTTTTTTATCGCAAGGATTTCAGAAGGAAGGACAATACGTCAGATTATATTTGGGGGCCTGACATGCGGGCTGCTGGGGACATATACTTCGTTTATTGTATTTGGAGGGTTTGGACTGCACCTTCAGACATCAGGTACAGTAGATCTGGCGGGTTTGCTGGCTTCAGGAGCAGAGCCTTCAGCTGTTATTATGCAGATGTTTGAACAATTTCCTGTAACTGAGGCAGTACTTGTAGTTCTAGTTCTGGCCATGATCGCATTTTATGCCAGTACATTTGATGCTATCACACTTGTTGTGGCGGGATATTCGGAGAAGGATATGGGACAGAAGGAGGAGCCAAGGAAGAGGCTGCGTGCATTCTGGGCATTCGTATTTCTGCTTCTGCCGATAGCTCTGATGTTCTCGGAGAGTACTCTGAGCTCGCTTCAGACAATTTCTATAATAGCGGCATTTCCATTGGGAGTTATTATGATACTGATCATAGTCAGCTTTTTTAAAGAGCTCAAAGAAGATAGTAAATAGACAGCGGAAGAAAAGGCAGCAGGGGCAAATAACTGCCTGCTGCCAGAGTACCTGAAACGATTACAGGTTGATTTCCTGGAAGTCGATCCATAAATCATCATAGATTTTGACCTTTATTTTATCCTGGAAGGTATATGGAGTTGCTTTGAAACTGTCTTTTTCAAGGTAATATACAAAAATAGTTTGCTCAATAGGGTTCACAATCCAGTATTCCCGAACGCCTGCGTCAGTGTATAAATTCAGCTTCCGGATGTAGTCATGACTGGAATTACCCGGGGAGATAATTTCAATAATCCAATCAGGCGCACCAGTGCAGCCCTTGTCTGTGAGTTTGTCAGGGTCACATATTACGCTTATATCCGGTTCGACTATAGTTTTTCTGTCATTGAACAACTTAACGGCGAATGGGGAAGGATAGACTTCACAGGAGCCGCCCTTTGCCTTGATATAGTTATAAATAGTGTTGTTGACAGCGTTTAAGATTTTTTGGTGTATCCGGCTGGGTGCTGCCTGGTAATAGAATTGGCCGTCAATGAGTTCGGCCCGGATATCCTCCGGCAAATTATAATAGTCGGTTTCTGTGTAAATTTGTTTTTGTGGTATTGCCATGGTATACACTTCCTTTCATGGTGGCTATTGGCTGGCGATTGTTTCTTTTCCTGCTTCGGGGACGTTTTCCATGATGTCCCCGGGTTGGCAGCTTAGAGCATCACAAATTTTTCCGATAGTGTCACTTTTTACAGTTTCATTTTTTGCCAGTCTTGCCATTATTGAGGCGGTAACGCCCGCTTTTTCCTGGAGTTCCCCTTTTTTGATGTTTCGGTCAATGAGAAGGTGAAAAAGTTTTCTGTATGTGATTGCCATTTTGTCAGCTCCTTTCTGTATGATTGTATCGTAACATTAAAATAACATAAACGCAATATTTATTTTGAATACAAGAAAAAAATATTATAAACGGTATATTTATCCTATATATATACAACATAAACAAGAGTGCTACATACCATTGCTGCATTTCTTAATAAGCTTGACACTGATAGAAGCACCTCCTATAATATACATGACAGTAACCAACAACAAAAGGATAAGGGGAAAACCTATACCAAACAGGAGAAATAAAGGGGAGAGATAATGAGACACTTTAAAAAGGCAGCAGCGTTGGGCCTGGCATTTTTAATGACATTTACTGCGCTTCCAACAGAAGCATATGCATCAGGAAGTGTTGAAACAGAAAGTGTACAGGAGAAAAATACGGAGAGCCAGGAAGAGAGTACAGAGAATACAGAAGCTGCAGCTCAATCAGAAACAGCTGGTGAACAGGCAGGCGGGACACAGACAGAGCCTGAAACAGCTGCAACGCTGCCCGGTCAGGGCGGGCAGCCGGAAACATCGGCTCAGTCAGAGAGCTATACTGAGCAGGAGTCTGATGCCAATTCCTTGAGCAAGCCAGGAACAGAGACGGATGCAGAAAACACAGAGGCAGGGACGGAAATTCAGACAGAGCCGGAGACTGAAAGTGAGCTGGAAAGTGAATCAGAAAGTGAAACGGAAACAGAAACGGAGAGTGAATCTGAGTCTGAGTCAGAAAAAGCAGAAGAGGCAGTTCTGGAGTTTTTGTATGCAGCAGCTCCGGAAATGGCATCCGAAGCCGGACAGGCAGTTATTGCAAAGGTGAAAAGTAATGGAAGGCCATTAGAAAAAGCAGTTATCTATTATAAAGGTCAGGATGGCAATGAATACAGTGCAGAGGCTGTAGAACTGGTAGAAAATTATGCAGCATTCCTGTTTAGCGGCCAGGGGGTTTTACAAGACTCATTTACAAAACTGGAAGTATACTGGGATGGGATGTTACATACGGCAGATCTTATGAAAATGCAGAGCGCGCCTGACACACTTGTGGCTCAGGACAACAGTCCTCAGGTGATGGCTGCCTCAGAAAGTGCCGAGGAGGCAGCAGTATCAGGTATGGTGGCAGAGGATTCTTCTCAGATAGAGGGGGCTCTGGAGTATGCAGCCAGTCAGGCGGCCCAGAATGGTGGAATGTATAGAAGCAGGGCGTCATCACGAAGTGTTGAACCGCGGGATGGAGGAAATGTGATAATTGTCCTGGATCCCGGACATGGAGGAAGTGACCCGGGGGCATGCAGGACTATTAACGGTATTTCCTATGTGGAGTCGGCTATAACGATGCAGATGGGATGGGCGGTAAAAGCAGAGCTTGAGACTTATGAGGGTGTAACTGTTTATCTGACAAGGGCCGAGGATAGATATGTTACATTAAAAGACAGGGTGGATTATGCAGCTGCCCTGGGGGCAACAGCTCTTGTGAGCCTTCATATAAATTCTACAGTTGATGTTCAGCAAAATTATGCCACTGGTGCTTTGGCATTTGTACCTTCTGGAAATTACAGGCCTGAGCAGGCATATGATACGAAAATACTTTCCGAGTGGATTTTGAAAGAGTTATCTGAGGTAGGATTTAAGAATAATGGCCTTTATAAGAACCTGTCAGAGACAGGAGATCAATATCCCAATGGAAGCCTGGCAGATTATTACGGTATTGTAAGAAGAAGCGTTCTGGCAGGATTTCCGGGTATGATCATTGAACATGGATTCGTAAATAATCCTTCTGATGCAGCCACCTGGTATAATGATGCCGGTATTGCAAAGATAGCTCAGGCAGATGCGGCCGGTATTGCCGCATATTATGGGCTGCAGAAAAAAGGTACGTCCGGAGGAAACAATGGGCAAAATAGCGGGACATCCCAGGGTGGCAGCACGTCAGGAAGCAATACTGTCCCGCCTTCATACAGCGGACCAACAGGCTGGCAGCAGACATCAGAGGGCTGGGTATACTTGAAGAAGGATGGCAGCAGGACTACCGGCTGGATGGATGACCCGGGGGATGGCAGAACATATTATCTGAACAGTTCAGGAATCATGCTGAAAGGCTGGCAGAGAATCAATAATATATGGTGCTATTTTAATGAACAGAGCGGATATTTTCAGCCGGAAGTTAAGTATATCCCTGAATTCCAGCAGGGATTGACTGGCTGGCAGAGCCTGAATGGTGTGTGGTATTATCTTGATGGAAACAGCCAGGCCGTAACCGGATGGAAAAAGGTAAACGGCAGATGGTATTACATGGCAGACAATGGGGTCATGCAGACGGGCTGGCAGCAGGTGGACGGAAAATGGTACTATCTGAATGGAAGCGGAGCGATGCTGACAGGCTGGCAGAAACTTGACGGCAAATGGTATTATCTGAATGGAAGCGGAGCCAGGCAGACTGGCTGGAAGCAGCTCGGCGGCAAATGGTATTATATGGACGGCGATGGGATAATGCAGACAGGCTGGCAGCAGGTGGACGGAAAATGGTACTATCTGAATGGAAGCGGAGCGATGCTGACAGGCTGGCAGAAGCTTGACGGCAGATGGTATTATCTGAATGGAAGCGGAGCCAGACAGACAGGTTGGAAGAAGCTTGGCGGTAAATGGTATTATATGGATGAGAATGGTATCATGATGACCGGCTGGCAGCAGGTAGAAGGTATATGGTATTACATGAATGGAAGCGGGGCCATGCTGACAGGCTGGCAGAGACTGGGAGGTAAGTGGTATTATCTGAACGGAAGCGGAGCAATGCAGACTGGCTGGAAAAAGCTTGGCGGTAAATGGTACTATATGGATGAGAATGGTATCATGAAAACTGGCTGGCAGCAGGTGGAAGGTATCTGGTACTATTTGAACGGAAGCGGTGCAATGCTGACGGGGTGGCAGAGACTGGGAGGCAAATGGTATTATCTGAATGGAAGCGGTGCGATGCAGACGGGCTGGCTCCAGCTGAAAGGCAAACGGTATTATCTGAGAGACAGCGGAGCTATGCTGGAAAAGGGGACATATCTTATTGATGGCCAATATTATACGTTTAATTCCAGCGGAGCGCTTATTTAGAGAACAATAGAATAGAGATGGGCTGTTGCAAAGCAGGTGGACAATCTATCCTGGCAATGGCTCATTTTTTTGTTCTTCTATAGGAAACTTCATTCCCTATAGAAGAACCCCCTTCGGGAGGATGCAAAAAAGGAGCATCGCTCCATAGATGATTGCTCAGCTATTTGCAACGCTCCCTTTTGAATATGCAGGGATTAATCATTTCACCCAGGCACCGCTGGAATTAAAGGTGTATTGAACACCGTCAATATTTGCTGTGGTGCTTGCCAGCATTCTGCCATTATCGGACAGATAATACCATTTCCCGCCTGTATATATCCACTCATTTTCAGCCATAGAACCGTCTGATTTCAGATAGTACCATATGCCCCCTGATTTCACCCAGGTATTTGCCTTCATGACTCCGCTCTGGTCAAAATAATAGTATTTGTCATTTATATAAGACCAGCCGTTTGCTATCATACGTCCATTGTTGGACAGGTAATACCATTTCCCATTCAAACGTATCCATTCATTCTCAGCCATGGAACCATTCGATTTCAGGTAGTACCATATACCGTTTGATTTGATCCAGGTATTTGCCTGCATAACGCCGCTGGCGTTCACGTAATAATAAATCCCATCTATATATAGCCAGCTGCTGACTGCCATTTTGCCGCCGCTTCGCAGATAGTACCATTTCCCGTTAGATTTCACCCACTCGTTCTCACCCATAGTGCCATCTGCATCCATATAATACCAGCTGCCCTTGGAGCTGATCCATCCTGTCTTACAGATTCCGTTTGAATTAGCAAAACTCCAGTATTTTTCACCCTTTGTCCAGCCGCCTGAGGACATGGCACCGCTTGCGTTAAAGGAGTAGAGCTTGCCGTTTATCCTTGTAACGTCTTTGACCATGATTCCGTCGGGCTGCATGTAATACCATTTCCCGCGGACCTTTTTCCAGCCTGTGACAAGGTATCCTTCAGAATCTGTCAGGTAATAGTTATTGTTGATCAGAATCCATTTATCAGCATCGGTAACAGCCTGATCAGAACCATTGTAGAGACGGAGAACTTTTTTATTTCCAATCATCTCAGTGCGGACACTCTCCTGACCGGGGATGGCCATTTCAATTTCAGAACTGCCGGCATTCATATAGGCGATAATAGCGCTGTTAGCCGGAAGCCCGTTAGTGGAATAAAGCGTAGTTCCAAGACTCTGAAGATCTTTTGAAGTGGAGGACATGACACTGCTTAAAGGTCCTGTCACTACCGCATACTGAGGATTCAGCGTATTTAAAAATACTGAAGAATTAGAACCTGACAGGCCGTGGTGCGCCAGCTTTAGAAGATCCACTTTGCCCACCTGGGAAGCTACCTTTGATTCAATATAGGTAGGCGCATAATTGTTGATGTCCGCAGCAAGAAGAGCACTTAATCCATTTGCTGAAACTTTTACGGCCAGGGCATTATAATTATCATCAGGCCTGGTAACTACACGGCCCAGCGCATCGTACTCCCTCTCGGTATTCAGTAAATCAATGGTCATCTCTCCCATGGTAAAATGACTGTTTTCTGCAGTGAAATTCTGGATCACAGGAATATTCAGCCTGGCAGCTGTCTCCATAACATGGTCATAACAATACTGGTTGTCCCAGAGGCTATATACACCCGTTATATAACTGTCATCGTATTCTCGCAGATAAATCCTTTCTGCTCCAAATACTTCCAATATCTCATCGGCACTGCCAATATGGTCACTGTGGGCATGTGTGCCAATATAAAAATCCAGCTTCGTGACACCGACACTCCGCAGATAATTAATCACAGCAGCTTCACTGCCGCCCCATGTCACAATCTTTGGACGGCTGTCGGGACCTGGATATCTTGGGTCACTGCCATCAGGGTAATCAGTATCCTCACCTGAATCTACCATGCCGAAATGGCCGTTGCTTTCCAGCAGTATGGCATCCTGCTGGCCCTCAATTGCTATGAAGTGGATCCTGGTCTGCCCCTGAGCTTTTGAAGTAAACGCTGATGCCATGCACGTTACCGCTAACAGAGCAGCAATCAGAAAAACACTCCGTATCTTTTTTCTCATTTCGTTTCATACTCCTTTATATACTTCTTCTTATTAAAATACTAACATATATCGTGATTTATTTCAACGAGCACGGGAGATATATTTACATAACTTTTTGTGAATGGCGTTCTAAATTCTGGTGTTCTAAAATCTTTATAAATAGATGAAGGGCAAAGTTGAATAAGATAAATATTCATGTTATAATCCAACTATTGGGCTGTCGCAGGGTGTCGGATTTTGATATTCAGAGGCAGGAGCAGATAAAGGAGCAGTTTTTATGTTTGGAGAATACAGGCCGGAAGATTTAAAACGGGTGAAAGAGATCGAATTGGAGATCTTAATAGAATTTATCAGAATCTGTGAAAAGCACGATCTGAAGTATTTTGCTTATGGCGGTACAGCGATAGGAGCCGTAAGGCATAAGGGGTTTATTCCCTGGGATGATGATGTGGATGTGGCTATGGTCAGAGATGAATACGAGAAATTTATATCCATAGCTATGAAAGAGCTTGGGGAAGAATATGAACTGACAGCCGGGAATATTCAGATGGACTGCTCGGCAGTATTTGCACGGATATCAAAGAAAGGGACTCTGCACATTACGGAGCAGGAAAACAGGTGGAAGAGAAAACATGGCATACGCATAGATATTTTTCCCATGGATTTTGTCCCTGAAGATAAACAGGAGTTCAAAAAGATGATATCGAAGGTCAGGTTCTGGCGTGGTTTGTACATAATCAAAAATATTAGAAATCCGCTTTTTGAAAACGGCGGCTGGAAGGATAAGGCCATTAGGACAGCATGTTTTATTATGCATTACCTGCTGAAGCTTGTACCTGTCAAATTTATAGTGAAAAAGATGATGGACAGCTACCGGGCATACGAGGGGAAAAGTACGCTGGTAGACTGCCTGGATGATAATTATCCTGAAAAATGGGTGTGCAGCCTGGATGATATCTATCCTCTGCAGAAGGGTGAATTTGAGGGAGTCTCCATCAGCCTTATGCACAGGAATCATGAAATGCTGGTAAAAGGATATGGAGATTATATGGAACTTCCCCCAGAGTCTGAGCGGGAGAACCATTACCAGGGATTCCTGGAATTTTAGAGTTACAGTTCAGCCGTCTGCCATTCGGTAGCTGTCTGACCTGTACGTTTTAGATTACTATTCACTGCGTATTGTGCCGTTACATGAATAATGTTATAATGGTAGCTGTTCAGCAGGATTATGTTTTATTGCTGAATGCTGCGTATAAAGAAAAATGAGAACAGACAGAAAGAGCGGTAAGAAAATGCCATTATATAAAGAATATGATGAACTGACACTGAGAAAACTTCAGGAGATCGAGCTTGGAATCTTAAAGGATTTTGTGGATCTCTGCAATAAATATAAGATTGATTATTTCGGCTGCGGAGGAACGGCTATAGGGGCAGTCCGCCATGGCGGATTTATTCCCTGGGATGATGACATAGATATAGCGCTGCCCAGAAAGGATTATGAAAAATTTTTAAAGGTTGCCGAGAAGGAATATGGGGATAAATACAGGGTCATCAATACAAGAAAAGATCCCAGGTATCCGCTGACAACTACAAGATGGATGCTGAACGGGACAAAGTTTAAGGAAGATGCCTTAAAGGACATTCCCTGTGAGCTTGGCATATTTCTGGATTTATACTGCTTCGATAATATAGCAGATGATGATAAAGAGATGAAAAAGCAGGGTTACGCAGCCTGGTTCTGGGGCAAGCTTCTCATTTTGCGCTCTATTCCCAGGCCGGTTCTGTATTTTGGCGGATGGAAATCAAAGCTTGTGTATGCCTGCTGCAGGGCAGCCCACATATTCCTGAAGGTATTTGGAATTTCAGGGCGTTCACTTTATAAGAAGGCAGAACATGCTGCAGGCAGATATTATAGGCAGGATACGAAGCGGATGGCTTACTTTTTCGATCCTACGCCATTTACTAGTGTTGTACAGAAGGAATATATTTTTCCGACTGTAGAGAGGGATTTTAATGGGATACAGGTGAGATTCCCCAATAAATTAGATGCATATCTGAAACCGCGGTATGGAGACTATATGACGCTGCCTCCGGAAGATAAGCGTCATAACCATCCGCCGTATGAGCTGGATTTCGGGAAATATGGAAATGAAACGAAGGCGGAGACATGATTAAGAAATTTTTTCTGGCTCAGTCAGGAAATCAGATGAAAAGCGGATATTTTTGGACCACGGTATCCGGGCTGCTTTATTCCGGCAGTACTTTTCTCATGCTGCTTTTCGTTACCCATCTGACAAATGCATATGAAGGCGGGGTTTATTCCATAGCCCTGGCAATAGGGCAGCAGCTGGTGACGATTGGATATTTTAATGTAAAGACATATCAGGCATCGGATATAAAAGAGAAATTCACCTTCAGTGACTATCTGGTGAACCGTTTTGTGACTACATTTTTAATGCTTCTGATCGGTATCGGATGGATGGCGCTGGGAGGATATGAAGGAGAGACACTGCAGGTCATCATATGGATGCTGATATTTAAGATGGGCGAGTCAGTGGCTGATGTCCTTCAGGGGCTTTTTCAGCAGAAAAACAGGTATGATATATCTGGAAAATGTGTATTTTTTGAAACGGCCATCTTTCTGGCAGGATTCGCCGGAAGTTTGTGGATCAGCAGGAGTCTGCCGGCAGCAATGTGTGTGATGGCGGTTCTCTACCTGCTTTCACTTCTTGTTATTGACTGCAGGCTTGTTTCTGCATTTTCAGAGATTAAAATTAAATTTGATTTTACAAGACAGAAGCAGCTTTTTTTGGAATGTCTTCCCTTATTTATAAATTCTTTTCTGCAGATGTATATAAATAATTCAGCAAAGTATGCCATAGATGCACATGAGACAAAGGAAGTGCTGGCTTATTTTAATGTATTGTTTATGCCCGCATTTGTGATCAACCTTTTTGCGGGAATCCTGCTGAAGCCATTGGTTACTTCCCTGGCACTGCGTTATCACGAGAGGGAAAAAAGTGTATTTGTAAATACATTAAAAAGACAGACTGTAATGATTGGCGGACTGACAGTCGTATGCGTGCTTGCGGCCTATGTGGCCGGAATACCTGTGCTGTCTTTCTTATACGGCCTGGATTTGTCAGACTACAGGATGGCCCTTTGTATTATGATACTGGGAGGTGCTTTCTGTGCGGTGTATACAATGTTCCAGTATGCAATCATTATCATGCGGCACCAGTATTACAGTCTTATAGGCTGTGGGATCACAGCCCTGACTGCTTCTGTACTGATGCCCTGGATGACAGGAAAATATTCTATTATGGGGGCTGCATGGGGATATCTGGCCCTGATGATAATGATGTCAGTGATTTATATGGTTATGGCGGTATATTTCATGAATAAAAGCTGGAGCGGCAAAGATAATGGAGATTGAAGATGAATAGTAAAAAAGCAGTAGTTCTGCTTGCGAGCTACAATGGAGAAAAATATATAGGGCAGCAGCTGGACAGTATTATAAGACAGACTTATCCGGTGGAAGCTGTGTATGTGCGGGATGACGGGTCAACAGACGGCACTCCTGGAATATTAAAGAAATACAGTGAGAAATATCCCAATATCCATGTGGTAGAATCCACAGGAAATCTTGGCTATCCGGGATGCTTTTATGCTTTGACGGACCTGGATATTGATGGGGACTATTTCTTTTTCAGTGATCAGGATGATGTGTGGCACAGAGAAAAGATAGCCAGGGCAGTCGAAATGCTGGAAAAAGAAGATGGCAGTATGCCTGTCGCTTACTATGCAGGCTATCACATCTGCGATGAGAATTTGAATATAGTTTCAGAATCTTTTAAACAGGACAGGCCAATAGAATTTATAGATACCTTATTTGAAGTATGCGGCCTGGAGTTCACTATGGCTGTCAACAAGGCGGCAAAGGATTTTCTGCTGACCCACAAACCTGTCAGAGCCAGGGCAAGAGGAACCTGGATGAGTATGCTGTATTCAGGGTTTGGAAAGATCATCTATGATAACCGCCCATGTGCACTTTACAGAAGACATTCAGCTTCAGTGACTTCTTCTGACATGGGATTCATTGGTCTGTGGAGCTGGCGCATAAAGAAATTCTTTGGAGGGGGCTTTGAAGGATACAGGGTTCTTTTGGAGGATTTTTGTGAGACAGCAGGGGGAGAACTGGAGGAAAAAAATAAAAAGGCTCTGGAATTATTTGCCCGGAAAGAATATCTGCCAAATGTATTCCTGAAGATTTTTTATCCACACAGGCTGAGAAGAAAGCTGATTGATGAAGTAATGCTGAGATTTGTATTTTTGATTGGAAAATTGTAACTGTTCAGTGCCTCACAGTTACATGCAGAAAGTGAGGAAATATAAGATGCCGGAAGAGTGGCGGGAGCATACCTTTGTAATATGTGCCTATAAGAAAAGTGAATATCTGGAAGACTGCATCAGATCTTTGAAAAAGCAGACAATAAAGAGTGAGATCCTTATGGCAACATCTACACCAAATGACTATATCAGCGGGCTGGCTGAAAAATACCAGATTCCTCTGTTTATCAATGAAGGAGATTCAAATATTGCAGGTGACTGGAATTTCGCTTATCATCAGGCAGCTACGCCTTATGTGACCCTGGCCCACCAGGATGATATTTACCAGAAGGAATATGCTGCGCATGCCAGGGAAATGATGGATAAGTGCAGGACGCCGCTGATCTTTTTCTGCAATTATTACGAGCTGCGCGGAAAAAAGCTTATAAAGGATAACAGCCTGTTAAAGGTAAAACGGTATCTGGCTGCGCCTCTTGCCCTTAAAAAGGCGGGAAAAAGCAGGCTTGTGAGAAGGCGCCTGCTGGGACTGGGAAATTATATCTGCTGTCCTTCTGTGACATACGCAAAAGAGAACCTCCCCAAGACTTTATTTAAGGCGGGATTCCGCAGTAATGTGGACTGGGAAGCATGGGAAGAGATATCCAGATTAGACGGGAGTTTTTTATACGACAAGGCATTTCTCATGGCCCACCGCATACATGAAGGTTCAGAAACTACAGCTGTTATAGAAGAGACAGGTCGGGGTGAAGAGGATTATGAAATGCTGTGCCGGTTCTGGCCGAAAAGAATAGCCGGCCTGCTGGAACGGGTATATAAACAAGGTGAAAAGTCAAATCAAACGGAGATAAATGAATGAAAATACTGATTGTGATACCTGCTTATAATGAAGAAAAAAGTATAGAGCGGGTCGTGGATAATTTAATAGAGAATTACAGCCAGTATGACTATATTGTTGTAAATGACGGGTCAAAAGACGACACAGCCAGGGTCTGCAGGGACAGGGGGTACCGGTTTATCGATCTGCCAATCAATCTGGGGCTGACAGGGGCATTCCAGACAGGTGTGAAATATGCCGCTGCAAAAGGATATGACAGAGTGCTTCAGTTTGACGGGGACGGCCAGCACAGGGCAGAATACATACAGGACTTAATGGATGAGATGGATAAGGGGTATGACATTGTCATTGGCTCCAGATTTGTGAATGAGAAGAAGCCAAAAACCTTGAGGATGGCAGGGAGCCGTCTGATCGCGGCTGCAATCAGAATCACCACGGGACAGAAGATAAAAGACCCCACATCGGGCATGAGGCTGTTTAACAGGGTTATGATCGAACAATTTGCTGTGGGCCTGAATCACAGCCCGGAGCCAGATACGATCTCATATCTGCTGAAATGCGGGGCGAGGATTTCAGAGGTCCAGGCTAATATGGATGAGAGGCAGGAAGGGCAGAGCTATCTGAGCTTTGCAAAATCTATTGGGTATATGGCAAGGGTAGTTACATCGATTATACTCATACAGAATTTCAGGAAAAAAGAGCCCATTGCCAGAAAGGATGAAAGATGACACCAATACTTAGAATAGTTCTGATTGCAGCTTCTGTATGCACTATGGGGTATATGCTTAGAAAGATCAGACAGTCAAAGGTCAAAATAGAATACTCTATATACTGGATCGTCTTTTCGTGTATTTTAATAGTTTTCAGTGTATTTCCGCAGATACCCAGCGTATTGTCTAAAATTCTGGGAATCCAGACACCTGTTAATTTTATTTATCTGTTTATTATTTTTATCCTTTTAATAAAACTGTTTTACAACAGCCTGCTGCTGTCAAAGCTGGAAGAGAAGATTACTAATCTTGCACAGAGGGTAGCTGTAGAAGAGACGATAGAGAAGGAAAAAGCGGAGTATAAAGAAAATGAGTATAAAGAAACGGGGCGGGAGGATAATGCGAAGTGATAAAAGGTACTAAAATAACGAAAAAGAAAATATGGGCTGGTATTGCCATAATTTTCGGTATAGTCATGCTCCTTCTGCATGCTGTTCTTATCTATGACAAAAAAATATCGGAACTAAAAGATAATCCCAAAGAGATATTTAAGGTGTCGAATGAAGGGAAGATCATCGGTGATCTGCAGAAGGACAATGAGATCCTTCAGACAGTTTCAGGGCTTGATTTTGAGGTGGATTCTCTGGAAGTGTGTTTTGGAACCTTCGGCAGGACAAATACAAATACCCTAAATATTTCTTTCGAAAATGCGGATACTAAGGAAATAATTGGAGAATGGAGTTTAAATGCAGCAGATATTATAGACAATGCTCCCCAGTACTTTGAATTTAGCGAGCCGCTGCAGCTTGTGGAGACGGAAAAATATCTTATACGCATCAGTTCACAGGACGGTAAATCCGAGAACAGTGTTACAGCGTATATGACTGAAAAGAGTGTGTTCCCGGAAGGAGAACTTTATCTGGGGGGAGAACTCCAGAAAGGTGACCTGGCATTTGCGTTTTGTAAAGGGACAAAAGGTTACCTGGTATGGATGTTTATTCTCATAGAAGGGGTGTTATTTGCACTTCTGGCAGCTGTCTGTTATGGAGGCTTCTGGAAAAAGTGGAAGATAGAGAGGATGTTTGCAGTAACGGCTATCCTGATTGGAGTGCTGTATATGCTTATTATGCCCCCGTATTCCGCACCAGATGAGCAGAGCCATATTAATACCAGCTATTATTTTTCCAGCCGGCTTCTGTTTCAGGAGGGAATAAACGAGGATGGTGAAGTCCTCATGCGCCAGGGAGACCAGCTTTTGAATTCCAGCCATATTTATTCATCAGAATATGTCTACAGCACTGTCTGGAATCATTTTTTTGAAATGGACAGAGGCGGGGAGATGACCGCAGTTCCGGGAAGCTATGTGCTTAATGCTCCGTCTGTTCTTTTTCTTCCTCAGACTCTGGGAATTACTTTGGCCAGAATACTGCATTTTGGCTGTATTCCAATGCTGTATCTGGGCAGGCTTTTTGCGCTTCTCTTTTATGTGCTGTGTGGGTATCTGGCAATTAAAAAGATTCCCTTTGGGAAAATGGCGCTGTTCTTTGTGGCACTGCTGCCGATTTCAGCAGAGCTTGCGGCTTCATTTTCTTATGACAGCGTGATAAACGGGATCGCCTTCCTGTTTATAGGCTACTGTCTCTACCTGGCTTATGAAAAAGAAAAGGTGGGCATACGGGAATGGCTTCTTTTAGCGGCCTTGATGGCTGTGCTGGCTCCCAGCAAGATCGTCTATGTGCTGCTGGCTCTTCTGTGCCTTCTTATTCCGAGAAAAAAGGCGCAGACAAAGAAAAAGTATTATATGGGCATGGGGATCATGGCGGCAGGAACTCTGCTTCCACTGGCTGTTTCAAGGATAGCTGTTATGACCAACTACATTTCCAGAGGAACTAATACAGTATCTTATGCCGGAAAGGAAGGGTTCACTGTTGCAGGACTTCTGCAGATGCCTAGGGCTCTTGTCAGGCTGGTATATGATTCATTTAAGGTGAATGGGGAATTTTATCTGCAGACCCAGCTGGGCGGGCTGTTAAGCTGGCTGTATTTGAATATTCCCTGGAACATACTGATTTGTTTCTTGATAATTCTTGTCTTATCCTGTATTATGGAAGAAAAAGAAAAGGTATATGTGGATGCGAAGGCCAGGACTATATTTGGCAGCACAGCCGTACTTGTTATACTGGCGCTTGCGGCGGTGTTCCTGCTCACCTGGACAACTACAGATGCAAAGGCTATCCAGGGAATTCAGGGAAGGTATTTTACACCCATCCTTCCGCTGATCTTGTTCTCCTTCAGGAGCAGGAATCTGACATTTAAAAAGAACATCAATTACCAGCTGATCCTTGGCTGGTGTATTATGCAGTACTATACATTGTGGACTATATTTGAAACTATACTTGCATGGACGTAGAAAAGGAGATAAAGGTATGAAGATTTTAGTGACAGGATGCAACGGCCAGCTGGGCCGCGCAGTAAATGAGCAGTACGCAGGAAACGAGAATGTGGAACTCATTAATACAGATGTAGATCAGCTGGATATTACAAATGTGGATGATGTCCTGAAAATGGTCAGGGGCGTGAAACCTGATGTCATACTCAACTGTGCGGCCCACACGAATGTAAATCTATGTGAGTCCCAGCAGGATCTGGCATACAGGATCAATGCGATCGGGCCGAGAAATTTAAGTATAGCGGCTGCTGATGTGGATGCAAAAATGGTTCAGGTATCTACTGACTATGTATTTGCAGGTGATGGAAACAGACCTTATACAGAATTTGATCCTACGGACCCCCAGAGTATGTATGGGGCAACAAAGCTGGCAGGAGAGCAGTTTGTACAGCAGTTCGCAAAACGCTACTTCATAATCAGGACTGCCTGGCTCTATGGAGACGGCAAAAATTTTGTTAAAACCATGCTGCAGCTGTCAGAAAACAATGATAAAGTCCGTGTTGTGGGAGACCAGCTGGGGACGCCTACAAGTGCGGCAGAGCTTGCCAGAATGATCAAATATCTCATTCCCACAGAGAATTATGGGATATTCCACGGAACATGCGAAGGCGTATGCAGCTGGGCGGATTTTACAAAGGAGATCTTCAGGCTGGCCGGGAAGAAGACAGAAGTTGAGTATATCACCACAGATGAATTTCCTACACCTGCTAAACGTCCGGCCTATTCTGTGCTGGAAAACTATATGCTGAAATTAACTACAGATTACAGCTTTGCACAGTGGGAAGATGCCATTGCAGAATATATGAAATGGCTGCTGGGATAAGAAAGACAGAGAAAGGGCAGGCGTATGGTGATACTGCAGATATTATTTACAACGGCGTTTTTTGTGATCGTACCTTGCATATTGGGATCATTCTGGACTGTCAGGAGACCAGTGACTCCCCATACTGTTTTTGTGATGTTATTATCGGGGCTGGCAGCTATGCTGGCCCTTTTTGAAGTCATTGTGATCCCATGTGTTCTGCTGGGAGTGCCATATGGCATATTCTGCTGGGGATTTACAATCTTTCTGCTGGCACTCTCTGTATTTCTGCTTGTCAGAAACAGAAAGCATTTTATTGAAAGCTTTGGAAAATTATTAAGAAATTTAAACGGATGGGGTTTCGCAGGGATTTTTGTGCTTATTCTTATAGGAGTTCAGATCTTTGTGCCTGTATGGTTTCGCGCAAATACAGGCTGGAATCCCACCGCAGCAGTAATACAGACTTCCATTAGCACGGATACCATGCTGAAGTTTGATGCATATACGGGGCAGCAGCTTTCCGGATTACAGTTATCAGAAGTTATTTTCCCGCTGCCGCTGCTGTACGGGATTGTATCAAAGATCACGGGTATATCCCCGGCTCTTCTGTTATATACGCTTATGCCTGCTGTCTGGATTTCTTTTGCATATGCAGCCCAGCTGATGACAGCCAATGTGCTGCTGGACGGAAAGCAGAGACAGGAAACGGTGTACATGTTTTTTGTGTGTATGCTCACAATGTTTGGATTTTACAGCAATAGAAGCCTGTTCATGAAATTGCTTCAGGAGAGCTATACATGGGAAAGCATTATTTTTTGTATCCTGATACCCTCGGCGGCAGCATTAGTGCTGACCGCTGTAAAGAAGCCACGAGCGGCGGCATCAGGGGCGACGGCCGTAAAGAAGAAGCCATCATCTGCCGCATCAGGCCAGACGGCTGCCAGAAAAAGGCGCGGGAGGCGGAAAAATGGGTGAGTCAATGCTTAGAATTTTAGATACCAGGCAGTTGTACTTTGGAAAAAGTATGGTATTTGGCCTGTTTCTCGCTTCCCTGCTTTGGCTGGCAGCAAGGGAACAAAAACAAAAACCGGCTATAAAGGCAATAGGGTACGGGAGCATTGCATATATCCTGCTGACCATGAATCCTATAGCGCTTACAACCTATCTCAAATGGTTTGATGAAAAGGATGTTTATTGGAAAGTGTTTTGGCTTCTTCCCATCCTGCCTGTTATCGGATATGTTTTTACCGAAGCAGTTTCAATGGGAAAAAGAAAAATTGAGAAAGCCTGCATCTTATTTGCTTTTTCATTCCTGATTATTTTAAGCGGCAGCCTTGCCTTTTCTTATAATGCTTTTGAAAAAAGAGAGACAAAGGAAAAGCTGGAGCAGGATGTCATGAACATACTTCCGCTGATAGAGAGCGCAGAGGGTGAGGGATATGCAGCCGTAACAGATACACTGCTTCCGTATATCAGGGATTATACAGGTAAGATCACCCTGCTGTATTCCAGAAACCTGGAGGACAATACAACGGTCTGCTATGGGGATGTGGAACTGCGAAAGCAGGCAGAAGCAGTCAGAGACCAGATGAACAGCGGGCCGCTGGATGCTGCCGGGCTGGCCGGGGCAGCAAAAGAGGCAGGTGTAGCGCTGATAGTTCTGAATGCGGGGACCTGTGATGTGCAGCAGATGGAAGCGGCCGGATATAAGCTGACAGGATACAATACGAAGTATGAGGTATATACAAATGTTGACAGCACTTGAGAGCGTAGGAATGATCATTTTATATTTATTTATGTTTCTGGCATTTGGGAGCATGCTGACAGGGCATATGAAAAAGTGGAAATTCTCTTTTTCACTGTCCGTGTTCTTAGGGATGCTTTTTTACTATTCAGTTTTCCAGCTTCTGGCAGTACCTGTCACATTGCTGAAGCAGCCGCTATCACTTCTGTCTGCCCTGTGGGCGGCCACAGTTGTTATTGTGACGGTCATATCTGTTATACGAAACAGAAAGATGTGGTATAAAAGGGGAAGAGAGCTTGCGCTCTGTTCCGGAAAACAGAAACTATTACGTCTGGTGCCTGCTGTGATTACAGCGGCAATGGCCGTCTATGTGTCTCTGAGACAGATATATTACCTGGATGCAGCCTATTATGTGGGAAATGTGACAACGTCTGTGTTCACAAACACAATCAACAGATATGACCCCTATACGGGCAATCCTCTGGAAGTATTCGCCATACGCTATCTGTTCTCAAACTACAATATACAGGACGCAGTTGTCTGCCAGATCACAGGGATCCACCCACTGATAGAGACAAAGACGATTATGGCTGCAGTAGTAATGATAGTTTCGAATATAGTGATGTGGCAGATATGCGGCCTGTTCTATAAAGAAGATACTGGAAGCAAGGTGATGATGTTTGTATTTGCAGCTGTCATTCAGCTGTTTAGTGTTACTTATTATATTACCTATTCCAGCAGCTCCTTTTTGCTTATGCGGACTTATGAGGGGAAAAATATACTTGCCAGCATCCTGGCGCCGGGGCTTCTGCTCCTGTTTGGCAGGATCGTGCAGCAGCCAGAACAGAAGGCCAACTGGATATTTTTATTTCTGTTATCCTTCGCAGGGCCTGTTTTGTCTACATCTGCGTCAACCCTGCTGCCCGTGGGACTTTCAGCCTGCCTGCTGCCTTATATGATATGGAAGAAAAAAGCGCGGATTATGATTCCCTATTTATGCTGCATACTGCCAAGTATCGTAATATTCGGAATATATTTCTTGTCCACTAAGGGATTATTTTACATCAGGGCATGGTGAGGTGGAGGAATGGATATAATACTTAAGTTAAACGAAGCTTTTGAGAGTTTTATGAGTTACTTTAATGGCAGGAAGGAAAGTATAGCGTTTCTTGGCGTTTATTTTCTTGTACTCATATATATTTGGTTTCAGAAAGATAAAGAAAAGATACAGATGCTGATACCTATGTCTGTATTCCTGGCAGCAACAGTATTCAATTTTTTTGTGATGGAATATTTAGTTATTCCTCTTGGGCTTGATACTGAGTGGTACAGGATGTACTGGCTGGTGCCTGTAATACCTGTGACGGCATACGGTGCTGTAGAATTGATACGGATGCAGGAGAACAAAATAAGGAAATGCGTGATAGCCGCATTGTGTATCATGTGTATTTACCTTTGCGGACAGCCGGTCTGGAAACTTGGGTATAACCTGCAGGATAACGAATATAAAGTCCGTGACTCCCTTATAGAAATCGTTGAAATCATACGCCAGGACAGGCAGGGTGACACCGCCAGGGTACTTTTCCCGTCAGAATATTATATTTATGAAGTCAGACAGTATGATGCTTCTATTTTAATGGCTACGGGAAGAGATACGGCCATGTCGGCTGTCAGGAAAGCACAGAATGGGGAGGAGATAATTTTTTCAGAAAACCCCGGTGAGAGAGTGCAGCAAGAACTGGCAGCAGCAAATATGTGCAATAAGAGAGTTGATCCGGAGGTACTAAAGGCTGACCTTGCAGCGACCGGTACAGAGTATGTCGTCTGCGATTCAAAGACAGACAGTGAGGCGTGGTTTGAGGAAGCAGGTTGTGCGGAGATTGGGGGGAGCGGGCAGTATAAGGTTTTGAAAGTAGTATTTTAAATTAAGAATGGAAGAAGAGGGAAATAGAGGCTGCATTTTTATTGGTGTTGATTTTGCAGGTAAAATCACATATAATTAATATGCACATATGAAACGTATAAAATAGGAGCATAAAAAGTATGGAAAAAAGAGAAGAATATAAGCGTTTAATTATGTTTACGGCTTCTTTCATAATTATAGCACTGCAGACATTGGTATTTGCCCATTTATGGTACAGCTATTACCGATTCGGAGAAATAATAACGATTGAATTTTGGAAAAGAGGGAACTGGACAGTAATCGCAATTTATGCATTGATGGTCTTTTTATTTTCAAATGCATTTGGTGCATTTAAAGTTGGATATCTAAGGGTTATGGATGTTTTGTTTTCCCAGTTTTTGTCAGTCTTGTGTGTTAATGGCGTGACATATCTGCAGTTGGCATTAATTGGAAGATGGAAGTTTCTAGAGTATAGCCTGCCGATTGTAAAAATAACTGGTATAGATTTAGTGCTTGTTTTCTTCTGGGTTATATTTATGCGATGGATCTATGCAAAGATATATCCCCCAAGGAAGATGCTTCTTATCTATGGGGAACACAGCCCGGACGCATTGATTGAAAAAATATCGACAAGAGAAGACAAATATAATATCTGTGAAACTATTCATATTGATTCAGGAATGGAAGAATTACAAAAGAAAATTGGTTCATATAAGGCTATTGTACTTGGGGATATACCGTCAGGAATCAGGAACCGTCTTCTTAAATATTGTTTTGCTAAGTCTATCAGATGTTATACGATCCCCAAAATATCGGATATTATGCTTCGGAGTGCAGATGATATACATCTGTTTGATACACCCCTTCTGCTTTCTAGAAATAGAGGGATGACGGCGGAGCAGAAGTTTTTCAAAAGAATGATGGACGTTATTGTTTCAGTATTAGGTATTTTAATAGCATTGCCTTTTATGCTGATTATATCTGTGTGTATTAAAGCGTATGACAGAGGGCCTGTCATATATAAACAGGAGCGCCTTACATTACATGGAAAGCCTTTTTATGTGTATAAATTCAGAAGTATGAGAGTAGACTCTGAGAATGAGGGTGCACGTCTGGCTATGAAAAATGACGACAGGATAACGCCGGTAGGCAGAGTGCTGCGAAATATTCATTTTGATGAACTTCCTCAATTGTTTAATGTTTTAAAAGGGGACATGTCACTTGTCGGTCCAAGACCTGAAAGACCATGTATTTTCAAAGAGTATGAAAAGGAAATTCCAGAATTTACATTCAGATTAAAAGTAAAAGCTGGTTTAACAGGATATGCTCAGGTCTATGGTAAATATAATACAACACCTTATGACAAACTTAAGTTGGACCTGACCTATATAGAAAAGTATAGTATTTGGCTTGATTGGAAAATAATGTTTGCCACAATAAAGATACTTTTCCAAAAAGAAAACACTGAGGGCGTAGAAAACTGGCAGACAACTGCTGCGACTAAAGAAAAAACTCATGAAATAGAAGAAGAGTGACAGGAGATAATATGGGATTCTCTGTATTAATGTCGATTTATGAAAAAGAAAAACCGGAATATTTCAGGGAGGCAATAGACAGTGTGCTTGCACAGACTATGCCTCCGGATGAAATAGTTCTTGTTGAAGATGGACCGCTTCCATTAGAGCTGGATTGTGTTATTGAGGAATATCATAAGAAACATAGTATTTTAAAATTGGTTCAGCTAAAGGAAAACGTCAAATTAGGAAAAGCCTTAGCGGAAGGGTTAAGGTATTGTAGCTGCGAGTTTGTGGCAAGAATGGATACGGATGATATAGCTGTTAAAGATAGGTTTGAAAAACAGTATAATTATATGCAGGAGCATGGAAATGTTTCTGTGGTAGGAGGAAGTATCTGTGAGTTTGGAGAGAGAGGCGGGGAGGTTAGAATCAAGAAAATGCCTCTTTCACATGAAGAGATTAGAGAGTATGCGAAATATAGGAATCCGCTTAACCACATGACGGTAATGTTTAGAAAGGAAGATGTTCTTGAGGCTGGTGGCTATGAACATTTTCCTTTTTTGGAAGATTATGATTTATGGTGCCGGCTGCTTGCTAATAGGAAAGTACTAAATAATCTGCCGGATGTGTTAGTTAATGCCAGGTGTGGAGACGGACTCTATGGACGGAGAGGAGGATGGAAATATTTTACAAGATATTGCAAACTTAGAAAAAAACAACGCGGACTGGGACTGCTTAATTGGCTGGAATATTGTATTAGTATTGTTTTGACTTTTGGAGTGACAGTGCCGGGAAACAGAATTAGGAAAGTTATATATCGATATGTCTTAAGAAGAAATGATAATAAATTACAAAATATTGAAAAAAGGCCGTTTTGATTGCAATATCATATGGCTTGTGCTAGAATAGGAAAGGCAATGGTTATAAACTGTATACAAAAACCAATAAAATGAGAGAAAATCAATGAACGAAAAAATTTTGACGGTTGTAGTACCGTCTTATAATGTTGAAAAATATTTAAATCAATGTCTGGATTCATTTATTGTTGAAGATATTCTTGCAGATTTGGAAGTGCTTATTGTGAACGATGGTTCTAAAGATAACACAGAAAAAATTGGTCTGCAGTATCAAACAGAATATCCACAAACATTTAAAGTCATTACAAAGGAAAATGGCGGGCATGGTTCAGCAATTAATACGGGTATTTCAAATGCGTCAGGAAAATATTTTAAAGTCGTTGACGGAGATGACTGGATTAATACATCAGAATTGAAAGATTTTATGCGGTTTTTAAAGAAAAGCAGCGTGGATATAGTGGCATCAAATTACTGCTGGATCGATCACGGTACTCAGAAGCCCATGCAGCGTCAGGAGCATCCATTTGAGGGTATAGAGTATAAAAAAGATTATCTATTTGATGAGATCAGCAGCAGAGTTTTTATTAAGATGCATTCTATGACCATTAAGACCCAAATATTAAGTGAACATAATATAAAAATTTCTGAACACCGGTTTTATGTGGATGCGGAATATATCTTTTTTCCTATTCCTTATGTAAGAACGGTTTCTTTTTATGAATCAGAGATGTATATGTATCGTTTAGGGCTTCCGGGACAGAGCATGGATGTTAAAAAAATGCAGAAAAATTTGCAGCATCATTATGACGTTCTGATGAGAATGATATCATATTATGAGGAGTTAGATAAGTCTGGGTTATCAGAAGCTAAACTTAAGTATCTTCAGTACAGTATTTCCAGAATGCTTACCAGCCAGTTTAAGATTTATATTAGCTTTCCTCTGGGAAATGGTATGCGAAGAAAGATGATGGATTTAGATAAACAGGTAAAAGCTGCATACCCTCAGATATATAGTGCTGTAACTAATAAAAGTATCTGGATATTGCGCAAAAGTGGTTACTTGCTGTTTCCGGCGGCTGTAGTGAGCTTTAGGCTTTTGAAGGCGAAAATAAAGTAAAAGGGTTGATTATGTTGAAGATTGTGACGTTTATAATACCTGCTTATAATGCAGAAAAGTATTTAGAGAAATGTTTAAAATCCTTTTTAAGTCCGGAAATTAATGAAACAATAGATGTCCTTATAATTAATGATGGGTCTGGTGACAGGACTTCCATGATTGCCCGTGAATTTGCTGAAAAGTATCCAGGGATTTTCAGGGTTATTGATAAGGCCAACGGGGGCCATGGTTCAACTATTAATATTGGGGCTGAAAAGGCTTTAGGTAAGTATATAAAAGTAATTGATTCAGATGATTGGGTTGAGACAGATAATCTGATAAAATATGTTGAAAGCCTAAAAGAATCTGAAGCTGATGTTATCCTGACTCATTATTATACGTTTGATATAAATACGTGTAAAAAGCAGCAGCATAAAGTATATGATGAGGATTTTAACAGTACAAAAAGCCTAAAAGATATTATGGGACAATTCGACAAATACGATGATTGTCTTTGTTTTCATGGGATTACGTATAATACAAAATTTTATAGATCATGCGGAATAAATCTATCAGAGCATGTGTTTTACGAAGATAATGAATATGCTACCTTTCCTTATTATAAAGCGGAGACAATCTGCAGCCTTGATTTATTTCTGTATGTATACAGGGTAGGAGATGTCAGCCAAAGTGTATCTGTTGAAAGCCGAATTAAGAAAATAGATCATGAAAGAAAAGTTGCATCTTCTATGATAGATTTTTATTATTCGCATAAAATGAGTGAGGCGGCTAAAGATTATTTTTGTGTGAAAATAACAAGAGTGCTTGCCAGCTATTGGATAACTTGCTTTTTGTGTATACCAGACAGAAAGGAAGGAAGGCGTCTTGGAAAAACAATGTACAAACAGCTTGAAGACAAAGATGAGATCAGAGATGCTTTGAAAAAAAAATATATAACGCTGCTGTTTATGGGCTATTTACATTTGGATAAAAAGTGTCTGGACAGGATGATTGAGTTTGCAAAAAAACGGAGGCAAAGATGAATCTGATAGGAAGAATGCAGGGATTCTATAAATATAAGGATTTGCTGGTGCAGCTGGTATCCAGGGATTTAAAATTAAAATACAGGAGAAGTTTTCTGGGATACGTTTGGAGCATACTAAATCCTTTACTTTTGATGCTGGTAATGACAATTGTATTTTCACATATATTCCGTTTTGATATAGCGAATTATCCGGTATATTTGATTATAGGACAAACATTGTATAATTATATGAATAATTCCACAACGCATGCTATTTATTCAATTACAGATAACGGGCCTCTTTTGAAAAAGACATATGTACCCAAGTATATCTTTACGCTTGCGAAGATTACAAGTGGGTTAGTGGATTTCCTTTTTTCTTTGGGAGCTATGCTTTTAGTAATGATTTTTACAGGTATTTCACTGAATTTTAAAATGCTTTACCTGCCTGTTATTGCTGTGCAGCTGTATCTTTTTTGCTTGGGACTTGGAATGTTTCTGGCGCAGGCTGCTGTTTTTTTCAGAGATATCCAGTATATCTATAATGTGGTCTTGATGGCGTGGATGTATTGTACTCCTGTTTTTTATCCGATGGATGTTCTGCCTGCAACGCTGCAGTGGCTGGTATCACACTTTAATCCGTTGTATATATATATACAGCAGTTCAGGAGCATTGTCCTGGAAAATCAGTTTGTATCTATGAGATTTGAAGGGCTGGGATGGCTGTATGCTTTTATAGCACTGCTTTTAGGATGCATCACATTCTTCAGGTCGCAGGACAAGTTTATACTTTATATTTAGCAGTGAAAGGATAAAAAATGGAAGATTACATCGTGTCAGTTGAAAATGCAACTGTGCGCTTTAATATGGCGTCGGAAAACATTGATAATATAAAGGAGTATTTTGTAAAACTCATACAAAGGAAATTGATGTTTCAGGAGTTTTTTGCTCTGAAGGATATAAATCTACAGATAAAAAGAGGAGAGGCTTGGGGAATCATAGGGACAAACGGGTCTGGAAAGTCCACATTGCTTAAATTGATCAGCGGGATACTTAAGCCTTATAAAGGAAAAGTTAGGGTAAACGGTATTATAGCACCGTTGATTGAGTTAGGAGCAGGCTTCGATATGAATCTTACAGCAAGAGAGAATGTTTTCCTGAATGGAACTTTACTCGGTCATTCAAAGAAATATATGGAAGAACATTTTGATGAGATTATTGAGTTTGCAGAACTGTGGGATTTTTTGGACGTGCCAATGAAGAATTATTCGTCAGGTATGCAGGCCAGACTTGGTTTTTCAGTGGCGACCATGGTTCGGCCGGATATTTTAATCGTAGATGAGATTCTTGCAGTAGGCGATTATAAGTTTACAAAAAAGTGTGAGCAGAGGATGAAAGAAATGCTGGATGGAGGGACTACGTTATTGTTTGTTTCACACACTATTGAGGATATAAAAGAGATGTGCACCCATGCAATATGGATTGATAAAGGCATTGCAATGCAGCAAGGGCTGGCTGAAGAAGTCTGTAATGCCTATATAGCAGCACAGCAATAAAAATTGAGGAGGAATAAAAAATGAAATATGATTATTTGGTAGTTGGAGCCGGATTATTCGGGGCAGTATTTGCCTATGAGGCAAACAAGAAAGGGAAAAAGTGTCTTGTGATTGACAAAAGGGATCACATAGCAGGAAATATTTACTGTGAAAAGGTTGAAGATATCAATGTCCATAAATATGGGGCACATATTTTCCATACCTCTAAAAAAGAGATTTGGGACTATGTCAATCAGTTTGCAGAATTTAATAATTACGTCAATTCACCTGTGGCGATATATAAGGATGAATTATATAACCTGCCGTTTAATATGAATACATTCAGTAAAATGTGGGGTATCCGCACCCCCGAAGAAGCAAGGAAAAAAATTGAAGAGCAGGTAAAGGAACTGAATATAACTGAGCCTAAGAACCTGGAAGAGCAGGCGCTTTCTTTAGTAGGCCGTGATGTATACGAAAAATTGATAAAAGGATATACAGAGAAACAGTGGGGGCGTGACTGCAAGGATCTGCCTTCATTTATCATAAAACGTCTTCCTCTGAGGTTTATTTACGATAATAATTATTTTAATGACCGTTTCCAAGGGATACCAATGGGCGGATATACAAAAATAGTTGAAAAAATGCTGGAGGGAATCGAAGTTAAGACAAATACGGATTTTTTTGAGTTTAGAAAGGAAAATCCAGATATTGCAGGCAAAATAATATTCACTGGAATGATTGATGAATACTTTGGTTACAAGCTGGGAGCTTTGGAATACCGTTCTGTTAGATTTGAGACGGAGGTACTGGACTGTGAAAACTATCAGGGAAATGCTGTGGTGAATTATACGGAAAGGGAAGTTCCATATACTAGAATCATCGAACATAAACATTTTGAGTTTGGAAAACAGCCTAAGACTGTTATATCAAAAGAATATTCTTCAGAATGGAAAGTGGGAATGGAACCTTACTATCCTGTAAATGATGAAAAAAACAACACATTATTTGAACAGTACAAGGAACTTGGAACTAAGGAAGAGAATGTGATTTTTGGAGGCAGACTTGGAAATTATAAGTATTATGATATGGATAAAGTAATAGAAGCTGCTCTTGAGGCAGCAGGGCAGGAGTTACAGGAGAGAGAATAAAATGGCAAAAAATACAGTGATATTACAAAATATTTTATTTCCTGAAGTAGGAGTGTGTACGGAAAGGGAGTTGTATTTTCGTTATAACAGCAAAGTGAGCTCGTTGGCGGAGGAAAAGGGTATTCTGTTCATGCAGGATGGAAAAGTGAAGTTTGATACCTATTTCAATGGATTTTCAATGGGAAAGTGGAAGAAATATACAGTGCTGGATAGTTTGAAACTTAACCTTTGTATAAGAGGAAAGTTTCTTGTTGAGTTATGCAGTATAGAAAAAATCCATAAAGATATCCTGAAAAAAGTGCTAAGCAGGGAAGTTGTCCAGTGTGATGAAAAAGGCGAGGTTCAGGTAGAATTCCCACAAGGTAATGGAAAAGGGATGTATACCTTTTCATTAAAAAGTCTGGATAAAAAGGCCTATTTCTATGGAGGATGCTATTGTACTGATGTTGAAGAAGAGAAGCTGCGTAAAGTAAAGATTGGTATAGATATTTGTACATTCCGCAGGGAAGCCTTTGTTGAAAAGAATATTAGAATCCTGAAAGAGAGCATTCTGGAAAATGAAAATAGTTTAATGAAGGACAATCTGGAAATTTTTATTTCAGATAATGGTCAGACTCTGGACAGGGAAAAGTTACAGACTGATAAAGTCCATATTTTTCCGAACAGAAATCTGGGAGGCTCAGGCGGTTTTACGCGTGGGCTTATAGAAATCAACAAGAGTAAAAATGATAATGGCGTTACACATGCACTTCTGATGGATGACGACATTGTTATTGAGACAGAGTCTTTATTTAAAACGTATCGAATATTGACGATGCTGAAAGATGATTATGCGGATGCCTTTATCGGCGGAGCAATGCTCAGACTGGACAAACAGAATATCCAGGAGGAGTCCGGCGCCTCATGGAATGCGGGATATCTGAATTCACTAAAAAAGAATTTGGATTTGAATTTATTAGATGCCTGTCTGTATAATGAGTTTGAAGAGTATACCGAATTTAATGCGTGGTGGTATTGTTGTTTCCCTATATCGGTAGTAAAGGATGATAATCTGCCGCTGCCAATATTCATCAGGGGTGATGACGTGGAATATGGACTGCGCAACATGAAGCATCTGGTTTTAATGAATGGCATTTGCGTGTGGCATGAACCATTTGAAAATAAGTATTCTTCATTTTTACAGTATTATATTTTAAGGAATCAGCTGATCGATAATTCTTTTCATTTTCCAGGATATAAAAAGAAGACTTTCTACCGGGCATTAGTTGGAAGCTGTCTGCGGGAAATGATGTATTACCGTTATAAAAATGTTGACTTAATCCTGCGAGGCGTGAATGATTTTTATAAGGGACCTGAATGGCTGATGAATCAGGACGGAGAACAGCTTCATAAAGATATAATGGCTTCCGGATATAGAGGCGTTGATATTGATGAACTGGATATACCGTTTAATTATCCGATGTATGAGAATAGTAGGATAAATGCAGATAATAAAAAGAAAAAAATGAAGAGAATACTTACGTTTAATGGTATGCTGCTAAAAGCCAAAGGGTATAATGTTGTTCCCATGGCAGGGGCAAGGCCAACTAATTTTTATAGAAAGAAACGTGTATTAAATTATGATATAACAAGTAATAAAGGTTTTATAACAGAGAAGAGCTATAAAGAATTTTTTAGATGTATGGGCAGGCTTATAAAGGTTTCAACTGCAACACTTGGAAAATTTGACAAAGCAAAGAAGGTTTATCAGACAAAAGGGCCTGAACTTAGAACCTTAAAGTTCTGGAACCATTTTTTGGGATTAGAAGAGGAAAGATAAGTTGAAAAAGAAAGCAATAGCAGGCGGAATAGTACTTTATGTTATAGTGGTACTTGCCCTGAGAATTGGGGATCTGCCATATGAAAAAAATGGGGAAGCGGATCTGGGAGCTGTGCAGATAGAAACAGGACAGGTCACAGACAATGTACCACAGACAGATGTGCCGGAGAACAGCAGACAGTTTGAAACAGTCAATAATACGCGGGAATATTCAGACGCTGACAGCCAGGAACTTTATAATGAAACTTCAAGAGTGAGCCTGATGCCAGGGGATACGGAAGATATTATAAAACAAAAAGCATTGCCGGCACTGGAGCGTATGGCACAGGAGGACCAGAAGGAATTAATGGGGAATCTCCAGGTGTTGAAAAGGATAGAGAATTTAGGCGCGGTGACAGAAGAGTTTAATACTCCGGAATACAACTGGAAAGTATTGTATCAGGATTCAATAAACACTGTAGATGCTTTCCTCAGCAACTTTACTGAAAAAGTGATATTTGACGGGGATAAAGCTTCTGAACTGAATGTATTTCTCGATGAAAATGCAGGAAAAGTAGTAGAAATAGCAGCAGATAAGATCGAACTGGATGAGACGATAAGTGTTCCGTCAAACAGTTATCTTAATGGAAATGGTGTTATTATTACAGGAGAAAACTCTCTGGATTATGGCGTACTGCTTGAGAATGCAGAGAATATTTGCCTGCAGAACCTGCATTTTGCCGGCGGTATGAAGCATGCAGTTTATATCATTTCATCGGAGAATGTACTGCTGAACAAAAATATAGTTGAACAGTCAGAGAACAAAGGGATAGTAGTGATGGGGACTAACAGCTATATTAACCTTGTGAAAAACCAGATCTTTGAAAATGGAGATGGTGCGGTATTTTTAAATGGAAAGATAACTAACTGTATTATAGAAAACAATGTTATTATGAATAACAGAGGGGCAAATAATTTCAATGCCGGGATTTCAATTTCCTCAATTCCGATAACGGACTTAAAGACACCATATAATGCAGCACAAGATGAGTATTTGTATGATATTACAGAGGTGCCGTATAACAATGTAATACGTGGGAATGAAATAAAGAATGGATTTTCTTCTGGAATATATTCCCATGGAGGATACCAGAACTACATCATTGACAATAATATCGTCGAAAATGATAAAGAGGGAATCTGCCTTGATTTCGGAAGCTATGGCAATTATATAGCTAACAATGATATCATACAAAATGGGGGCAGGAGAAAACAGTCTGATACAGACCTGGAAAATGATTTTATTAAAGATCTGGGCAGGCTGGAGGATGGTTCGTCACCAGCTAAATTGCCGGGGATTTCACTGGATAATGCAGCTTATAATATTATCATGGCAAACAATATTGATGGGAACTATGGAAGCGGGGTAAAAATGGTACGTTCAGGCTACCGCAATCTTATTATTGAGAATATCATAAGTGATAATAATATTGGCGAGAATCAGACGTTTCATTTCTTCGGCGTAGAACTGGGTTATGCACAGCAGCCGGATCAGCCTGTGGAGGGGATGGATTTTACCTCAGATTATGAGAATATCGTTTGCAGAAATATTATAAGCGGAGGACATTATTCAGGAATATTTCTGGCGGAAGAGGCTTACTGTAATGACATGATAGATAATGTGATTCTGGATTGTAAATTGTTTTCTGTAGAATGCTTGAGCGATAAGTTTAACAGTACATTGAATAATGATACTAATGTAGCGGCAAGCGGGATAGAATTAATAAAAAATTAGAGGAAATATAGTATGATAAAGGTCAGATTTAAATCACTTGCGATAATAGCGTATTTGTATATTACTATACCAATTTTTATTTTTTTTGGTACATGGCTAAAATTATATATAGGCATACCTATGGCTGCTGTATTTGGATTTGGCCTTTGGAAAATGTTAAAAAAGGATTATTTTGGTCATATGGGAGTTCTTGAAGTCCCGAGAAAGGCCTTGATAGTTTCTTGTATTCTTTTATTGACATGGGTGTGGGTATCGGGAAATGGGGGCTTTTTTTATCAGACTTGGGATCAGCATTGGAGAAATGCTGTTTTAAGAGATTTAATTAATTATAGTTGGCCAGTGGTGTATCCTGAGACTGGGGGCGGATTGGTTTACTATTTAATGCATTGGATAGTGCCTGCTATTTTTGGCAAGTTATTTGGATGGACAGCCGCCAATATTGTACTGTTTATTTGGACGACGTTAGGAGTTCTATTAACGTTCTTTTTGTTGCTTTATATATGCAAAGCATGTAAAAGCTGGCATGTTATAACGATTAGCATCGTATTTATAACTTTTAGTGGTTTAAACCAGATTGGTATGGCACTGATGGATTTAATTGGAAAAGGTACATATGGTCTGACTGTTTTAGGTAGTGAAGGGCAGGCATTTTCAACAGATGCGTGGCTTAATGGAATTAATGGTATACAGTATTCCAGTAATAACACTTTACTAGCCTGGGTATATAATCAGACAATTGTACCGTGGATAGCGTTACCTCTGATTTTGGAAAATAGGAAGGTTAGAAATTTTGCATTTATTGGACTTTGCATACTTCCATATGCACCTTTACCTTTTTGTGGATTTTTAGCCTTGTTTATAATACTTGCATGTATGTGGATGTTTCCAGTCATTAAGAAGAGGCAATTTAAATTATTGGCAGGTGAAGTATTTAGCGTACCGAATCTTTGCTCAATCTTTTCAGTATTTATTGTGTTTTTGTTATATTTTAAAAATAATGTCCAGGGTACAACTGTGGGTACTTATATACAAGAGGATATTAGTGTCAAACAGTTTTTATTATTAATAATAGCGTTTGCGTTGTTTTGGCTGCTAAAAGTGGGGATTTATTATTTGTTACTTTTAAAGAATTATAAAAAGGATTTTCTTTTTGTGAGTATAGGAATCGTACTTATGATTATTCCTTTTATAAAAATTGGGTCCAGTGCTGACTTTTGTATGCGTGCATCTATACCATGGACTTTTCTTTTGATGATTTATGTTTTGCAGTATTTTATTAAAGAAGGAAAAAAGAGTGATAAGATGTTGACCAGGGTATGTCTTATTATAGTGCTGACGCTGGGGGGGTATAATATATTTACAGATACTGTATGGGAGGTAAAGCAGATTTATATGCATCGGCAGTTCCCTATAGTAGCTGATGAAAAAGGCAGTTTTGAAAATGATAAAGGCGGCGGCAATTTTGTGACAGACAATGCTGATGAAAAAGCATTTTATAAATATTTAGGAAGATAGATAGGAGGAAATGGTTATGAAGGTAGTCATACTAGCGGGAGGATTTGGAACCAGAATAAGTGAAGAGAGTCATCTGAAACCTAAACCCATGATAGAGATTGGAGAAAGACCTATACTATGGCATATTATGAAAGAGTATTCTTATTATGGGTTTAATGAATTTGTAATCTGTCTTGGTTATAAACAATACATTATAAAAGAATTTTTTGCTGATTATTTTCTTCATACATCTGATATTACCTTTGATTTAGCAAAAAATGAAATGAAAGTACATAATAATTATTCTGAACCATGGAAAGTAACTTTAGTAGATACAGGCCTTAATACCATGACAGGTGGCAGAATAAAAAGGATAAAAGAGTATGTAGAGAATGATACTTTCATGATGACATATGGCGATGGAGTATCAGACATAAATGTCAGGGATTTGCTGGAGTATCATAAAAAGAATGGAAAGATTGCTACTCTTACAGCTGTGAACGTAGGGCAGCGGTTTGGTGTATTAGATATTTCGGGTAAGGATAATTCAATAAGGGCATTCAGAGAAAAGGCTGAGTCTGACGGAAGCAGGATAAATGCAGGGTATATGGTATTGGAGCCAGCTGTTTTTGATTATATTGATGGAGATAATACTGTTTTTGAACAAGAGCCTTTGCGGGCACTGGCAAATATGGGTGAATTATGTGCATATAAGCATAATGGCTTTTGGCAGTGTATGGATACTCAGCGTGAAAAGGAAAAATTAGAAAAAATGTGGGCAACTGGACAGGCCCCATGGAAAGTGTGGTAATTATGCTGGATTTTTATAAAGGCAAAAGAGTCCTGGTAACGGGACATTCGGGATTTAAAGGTGCCTGGATGTGCAAAATTCTGATTAATGCAGGGGCTAAGGTTACAGGATTTGCCCTAAAGCCTCCTACCGAGCCTAACCTGTTAAGTATGTGCGGCATAGCAGCAGAGATGGAATCTATAACAGGGGATATTAGGGATTACGAACATTTAAGCGATGTGTTCCGGAAGGTACAGCCGGAAATAGTATTTCACCTGGCTGCACAGCCTATTGTAAGGGATTCATATAAAAATCCGTTATATACATATGAAACGAATGTGATGGGAACAGTTAATGTCTGCGAATGTATAAGACAGAATTCTTGCGTGAAATCCTTTTTGAATGTTACGACTGATAAGGTTTACGAAAATAAAGAATGGGAGTGGGGATATAGGGAAAATGAGCCGCTTGATGGTTATGATCCGTATTCAAACAGTAAATCCTGCTCGGAACTTATCACTCACAGCTATAAGAGATCCTTTTTTGATAAAATGGGAACGTCAGTATCGACAGCCAGAGCAGGAAATGTGATTGGGGGCGGTGATTTTGCAAATGACCGTATTATACCAGACTGCATAAGAGCAGCAAAGAAGAAAGAAAACATCATAGTCCGTAATCCACATTCCACAAGGCCGTACCAACATGTCTTGGAGCCCCTGAATGTTTATTTAATGATTGCTGAGATGCAGTATATGGACTGTGCATATGCTGATTATTATAATGTTGGTCCGGATGATTGTGATTGCCTGACAACAGGTGAACTTGTTGATTTATTTTGCGAAAAATGGGGAAGCGGGATTCGTTGGGAGAACAAGTGTGTAGAAGGGCCGCACGAAGCTAACTTTTTGAAACTGGACTGTTCTAAGATAAAACGTGTTTTTGGATGGCGTCCGCGGTGGCATATAGAGGAGGCAATTGAAAAGACAGTAGAGTGGTCAAAGATATATGTTGAGGGCGGTGATGTATCAGCCTGCCTTGACAGGCAAATCCTGGAGTTTTTTGCGGGTTGAGAAAAGAAAAAGAGGATTTTATTAAAACCTTGTCATAATATGAAAAAAGTGTTACAATGGGTGACAGAAATGTGATAAGTGGCAACTAAAGATAAGGTATGAAGTCTGATAATAGGTAATAGATATGTTATGCTATATCACATATTATTTTAGTAAGGAGTTAAAACGTTAATGTTTGAAAATAAAACAGAACTTGAGGCAAAAAATGAAATATTAAATATGGTAAAAGTTTACTGTGATACTTATCATATTAAGAAAGAGTACCAAAGGGGTGACCGTATTCCTTATGCTTCGAGAGTATATGACAGCACTGAGATGGTTAACCTTGTAGACAGTTCTTTAGAATTTTGGCTGACGTCAGGAAGATATACGGAAAGATTTGAGAAAGAATTTTCTAAATATTTGGGAATACGTTATTGTTCCCTTGTCAATTCTGGATCTTCAGCGAATCTATGCGCGTTTATGGCTTTAACATCTCCTTTATTAGGAGAGCGAAGCATAAAAAGAGGGGATGAAGTAATTACTGTAGCTGCCGGCTTTCCGACTACAGTAGCTCCAGCTATACAATATGGAGCGGTGCCTGTATTTGTAGATGTGACAATCCCACAGTACAATATTGATGTGGATCAATTAGAAGCGGCGTTATCTGAAAAGACAAAAGCTGTTATGGTGGCTCATACTTTAGGAAATCCATTTGATTTGAAGCATGTAAAAGAATTTTGCGATAAAAATAATCTGTGGCTGATTGAGGATAATTGTGATGCTTTAGGAAGCAAATATTTGATTAATGGAGAAGAAAAGTTTACAGGAACGATAGGTGATATTGGTACATCTAGTTTTTATCCTCCACATCATATGACTATGGGAGAAGGGGGAGCTGTATATACAGATAATCCTCTGTTGAATAAATGTATACGTTCATTCCGTGACTGGGGGCGTGACTGTATCTGCTCATCAGGTCATGATAATATGTGCGGACATCGTTTCGACAGACAATATGGGGAACTGCCGTTGGGATATGATCATAAATATGTATATTCGCATTTTGGTTATAATTTGAAGGCTACAGATATGCAGGCTGCAGTCGGATGTGCCCAATTAGAAAAGTTCCCTTCCTTCGTTGAAAAGAGGCGTCATAATTTTGAACGTTTATACAATGCACTGTCCGGTTTAGAGGATAAGTTGATTCTTCCTGTTGCATGTCCAGATTCTAAGCCAAGCTGGTTTGGATTTTTGATTACATGCAAAGCAGGTGTGAATAGAAATGAAGTAGTCCGGGCAATAGAAAATCAGGGAGTGCAGACTAGAATGCTCTTTGCGGGAAATTTGATCAAGCATCCGTGTTTTGATGAAATGAGGGCAAGCAAAGAAGGGTACCGGGTTATTGGAAATTTGGAGAATACAGACCGTATAATGAATGATACGTTTTGGGTTGGAGTTTATCCTGGAATGAATGATGAAATGATTGATTATATGGCTGAGGTTATTAGAAAGGCTGTAGTGTGAAACCTTAAGTTAGTTACTTGAGGAATGAAAAGATAAGGGGGTAAAGTAATGAGACAAAGGCTGGCAGATTATGTAGCGGATTTTTTAGTGGCAAAAGGGATAACTGATTGTTTTATGGTGGTAGGCGGTGGTGCTATGCATCTCAATGATGCTTTTGGACACAAGGAAGGACTACATTGTACATATAATCATCATGAACAGGCTTCTGCTATCGCAGCCGAGGCGTATGCGAGGGTCAATAATAAAATTGCGGCTGTCTGTGTTACTACAGGACCAGGAGGGACGAATGCTATCACAGGTGTTGTCGGGGGATGGCTTGACTCAGTACCGATGCTTATTATATCTGGCCAGGTCCGTTATGATACGACTGCACGGTATGCGGAACGCTATACTGAGGGGCATCCTTTACGTGCAGCAGGTGATCAGGAATTCGATATCACCAAAGCAGTAGGATGTATGTGCAAATATGCAGTCATGCTTGAGGAAGCCAACCAGATCAGATATGTGCTGGAAAAGGCATATTATCTTGCACTTTCAGGTCGTTGTGGCCCATGCTGGATTGATATCCCTGTGGACTACCAGGGATGTTACATAGAGACAGATACACTTCCAGGTTATTCTCCTTCAGAGGATCCAGATGAAATGCCTGAGAAA
Source organism: Murimonas intestini (assembly GCF_024622195.1). Classification (NCBI taxonomy): domain Bacteria; kingdom Bacillati; phylum Bacillota; class Clostridia; order Lachnospirales; family Lachnospiraceae; genus Murimonas; species Murimonas intestini. The sequence continues at coordinate 10,862 of NZ_JANKBI010000017.1, read as the reverse complement.
GTGAGCGATGACGTTCTGGAATGCATTCTTGAAAAGGTGAGAACATCCAGGAGGCCTGTATTGTATGCTGGAAATGGAATACGCCTCTCAGGAGGGTACCAGGCATTCCGGGAGGCAGTTGAAAATCTTGGTGTTCCTGTGGTCACATGTTGGGATTCTATTGATGCAATAGAAGACGCCAGTCCCCTCTACGTGGGACGCGGCGGTATTATGGGAGATCGCCCTGGAAATTTTGCTGTTCAGAATGCTGACTTTGTACTGGCTGTAGGAAACAGGCTCTCAATCAGGCAAGTAGGATACAATTGGAAATCTTGGGCGAGGGAAGCGTATGTGGCGATGGTTGATATAGATCCGGCTGAATTGAGGAAACATACGATTCATGTAGAACTTCCAGTTTGTGCAGATGCAAAGGACTTCTTTGAAGGACTGAACAGGAAGCTTACTAAAGTAAACAGCCCGCTTTTTAAAGGTAGGGAATGGCTTAACGCCTGCCAGGGGTGGAAACGGGATTATCCGGTAACATTACCCCAGCATTGGGAAGAAGACGGGGCTTATGCAAATGTATATGCATTTATTAAATATCTCAGCAGCAGCCTTCCAGAAGGGAATATGACTGTTGTGAGTAATGGGAGTGCATGTGTTGTTGGAAGTCACAATTATGTGATTAAAAAGGATGCTCGTTTTCTGATTAACAGTGCAATTGCGAGCATGGGATATGGCTTACCAGCTGCAATTGGCGCTTGTATTGCTTGTAGTAATGAAACAACGGTATGTCTGGAAGGTGATGGAAGCCTGATGATGAACTTGCAGGAACTGCAGACGGTATTACAAAACAAACTGCCAATTAAGCTGTTCTTGATAAATAATCAGGGCTATCATTCGATTAGACAGACGCAGAATAATCTATTTAGCGAGCACAGTAATGTGGGGATAGGACCAGAGAGTGGTGATTTATCCTTTCCAGATTATGAGAAAATTGCTAGAGCATTCGGTTGGCCGTATTACTCGGCACACAGTAATGCTGAAATGAAGGAAGCGGTTGATGTAGTCTTAGAAACAAAAGGGATGGCTTTCTGTGAGGTGTTCGTCTCACCGGATCAGAATTTCGAGCCGAAAAGTGCAACCAAACGTCTAGCGGACGGTACGCTTGTTAGTCCGCCGTTGGAGGATTTGGCACCGTTTTTAGGGCGCGAAGAAGTGCTAAAGAATCTGTTTATAACACCAGTAGATGAGTAATTAGACCTATAAGAAGTAAGGAAGGGGAGATTGATCTCTCCCTCTTATTTCTTCATGGGCCATAACAGTCCATTGAAAGGAAGAGGAATGCTATGAGAAGAGCAATTGTTACAGGCCCGACTGGTGCAATAGGAGTGGCATTAGTACAGAAACTGCTTGCTGAAGACACAGAAGTATATGCCGTGTGTCGGCCTTGTTCTACACGGCTCGGGAATCTTCCCAAGGACAAGCGGTTGCATGTCATTAGCTGTGATCTGTCACAGCTGAAAAACCTTAAGGAACAGATACCAGTGGCGTGTGATACCTTCTATCATCTGGGTTGGGACGGGACCACGGGAAAGATGAGGAACGATGTATATGTACAGATACGTAATGTGTTCTATTGTGTGGATGCAGTTGAGGCGGCATATGATTTGGGGTGCACTGTGTTTATTGGCACAGGTTCACAGGCAGAGTACGGACATTGTATATCTCGCTTGTCTGAAGCAACCCCGGAATCCCCTGATACCGGCTACGGAATTGCAAAACTCTGCGCCGGGAAGATGTCACGTCTCAAATGTGGTGAGTATGGAATCAAGCATATTTGGACAAGAATTCTGAGCGTTTATGGCCCTTACGATGGAGACGGTAGCTTGGTGATGACAGCAATAAAAGGGTTCCTGGAGGAAGAACCACCTATTTTAACTAGGTGTGAGCAATTGTGGGACTATATTTATTCGAAGGATGCTGCGGATATTCTCTATCAGCTTGCCCGGAAAGGGAACGACAAAAAGGTATACTGTGTAGGGAATGGTAAGGCAGTCCATCTTTCGGAGTATGTACAAGAAATAAAGAAAGCGTCTGGTGCTAGGTGTGTACCAGTTTTTGGTGGAATCCCTTATCCTTCAAATCAGGTCATGTACTTGTGTGCGGATACTTCAGCCTTAGAAGAAGACATCGGCTATTCTCCACAGTATACGTTCTGTGAGGGAATACAGGAGACTATAGAATGGTATAAAAAGGAAAAAGGTTATGAAAAAGATTAGCATAATGATTCCTTGTTACAATGAGGAAGAGAATATCAAACCGATTACAGAGGCAGTTGTTGAGATGATGGTGCATGAACTCCCGCAATACGATTATGAGCTTCTGTTTATTGATAACTGCTCACAGGATCGGACAAGGGAATACATAAGGGAATTGTGCAGCGAGAACCCGAAGGTGAAGGCAATTTTTAATGTAACAAACTTTGGACAGTTCAACTCGCCATTCTATGGGATGTGTCAGACATCAGGTGATTGTACAGTGGTGTTATGCTGTGATTTTCAAGACCCAGTAGAGTTAATTCCGCGTTTCGTGGAGGAATGGGAGAATGGCTATAGAATAGTAAGTGGGATAAAGACGAGCAGCAAGGAAAATCGCCTGGTGTACTGGATACGTTCAGCATACTACAAAGTCATCCGCAACATGTCAGAGGTGGAGATGATTGAGCATTTCACAGGGTTCGGACTTTATGATGCGTCCTTCATAAAACTTTTACGAGAGTTAAAAGATCCACTTCCTTTCTTAAGAGGTATCGTAGCGGAATATGGGTTTAAGAGAAAGGACATTGAATATGAACAGCCTAGGAGACGTGCTGGGAAGACAAAGAACAACTTTTATACATTATATGATGCAGCGATGCTAAGCATTACGTCCTACACGAAGGTTGGGCTGAGGATTGCTACATTCTTGGGATTTGTATCATCGATTATCTGTTTTGTTATAGCAATCGTGTATCTGGTTTTGAAACTGTTGCACTGGAATGAAATGGTGATGGGGATGGCGCCTATAGCTATTGGAGTATTCCTTATTGGATCCATCCAGTTATTCTTTATAGGTCTATTAGGCGAATATATTTTAAACATCAACAAGCGAGTAATGAATCGGCCTTTGGTTGTTGAGGAAGAAAGAATTAATTTTGAAGAGTGAAAATAAAGAAAATCGGCAAATTCAGAGCAGTTTTCAAGTATTATAGCTGGAATCCATATAACCTGTATTTATATAATTAAGCGTAGATATAGTGCTATTGGAAAGGAGAGACTAGAACAGAAGTCATTATAATAATCTGTTTTAGCTGAAACGAAAATGAAACATGTTATGAAACACTGGGAGATTGTGATATACACAATAGCTGTTTGTACAATATTAGTCACAATAATCGCTATTTTTTTTGATAGAGAGTCTATTACAGAATACTATAATGTAAAACAAGGCTCTGTGTTAGAACAGAGAGAAGATACTAATAAATTAAGTTCTTTGTTTGCAGGTAATGGGACAAAAAAAAGTCCTTATTTAATCAGTACTATAGATGATATTGCCAAACTAAGAGATGTATTAGTTGATAACATTGATTGTGAAGGTATTTATTTTGCGCAAACAGATGATATTGATGTGTCTAATGAAGGTATCTGGCAACCCATAAGTCCCATAAATGGTGAAAGTTTTTTTATGGGTGAATATGATGGGCAGGGACATATAATAACTAATCTTTTACTTAGTCATGAAAATACATCTTTTTTTGGAAAAGTAGGCGGATTAATTAAGAATTTAGGATTTGAAAATATTACCATTAATTCTGATAATTGTGCAGTTATTTTAAATAATGTGGTGGAAGAACATCAGTTATCAGTTGTAAATTGCTATATTAAAAATGTGAGTATATCTCAAGAGTTTTTCAATGTTGGTTTATTTGCAAATGATTTTTCGAGAGGAACATTGATCCACTGTTGGAGTAATTCTAACATGCATTTTATTATAGATACAACAATGGATTATGCATCAGTTAATTATTGCTTTTATATGGGTGATATTTATGATTTATCTAGGGAATTGCTAATTTATTCTGAGAACAACAGTAATATTGCTAATATAACGGAAAATAGAATTTCGGAAAGTATGAATTCTAGTATGGATCAAATTGCTAATTATGGGGTTACAGGAGAGTTTTATGGTTTTCAGGGAGATAGTCTTGAAAAACTGAAATTTTCAAGACAGTTAATAACGATAAATAATAAAGAAAATCTGACTATACTATATAAATTTATTCGGAATTTGATTATCTATGCAGGACTGTTTGCTTTGATCTTTCTGATTTCATTTGTAATATCAAGAAAGAACAAAATTAATATTACCAAATGGGTTTTTTATGGATCGCTATCAGTGTGTATGATATTAACCATAGTTTATGGAGCAATGACACACGGAGTATCAATAATCGCTTTGCTGTATGATGGTAGAAGTGATGGACAATTAAAAATGTTCACGGATTTTTTTGACTGTATAAGACCAGGTTTTACCGCTTATACGGATAGTCAAAACGGGATATCTACTATATATCCACCATTGGTTTCTGTTATATTCGGACTTTTGAATATGTTTATTCCTAGGGAGGAGTTATATAGTTCGATTGCAGCAAGAAATAGTCAAATGGGAACAGTTATGATAGGATATGTAATTGCACTAGCAGCTATTTTATTTTATAAGACTATTATAAAGTATAAACGAGGGTCTAAGTTTGAAATTGGTGTTTTTATAATGCTGATAGCCTTCTCTTATCCTGTATTACATGATCTCGAGCGTGGAAATGTTTCTATTTTTTGTGGAATGCTTATTACTGTATTCTTGTTTGGATATCGATCAAGTAGTGTTTCAAAACGAAATATTGCATACATTGCGTTGGCTGTTGCAGCAGGTATTAAGATTTATCCGGCGCTATTAGGAATCCTTCTTTTCAGGGAGAAGAGGACAAAAGAAATATTTAATTGTCTATCTATAGGAATTATTATTAATTTGATTCCAGCCATTTTTTTGAATACTGGTTTTTCATCTATTGCATACATGGTAATTAATGCTAAAACAATGATTTCAAATAATTCTATCATTGGCGGAAAGGTAGATTTGTCACGTTTGATTCAAATACCGCAGAAAATTAGTAATTCTTTAGTTCTGGATGGAATAGTCGAACATTATTTTTTAATCTGGATTATATTGGCGTTATTGGTACTTATAGTGATTTTATATAGTAGAATTGAAGACTGGAAGATTTTTTCATTAGCGATTCTTGGGATTATTCTTTTGTCATCATTCTCTCCATTTTACTATTATATATATATGTTGGGTCCTTTAATTATTTTTCTGGATTCCAACATAAGAAGAAAAAAGAGAGATATTCTTTATGCCCTTTTATTTGTTGGTATATTTATGACGTTTGCATCAATTCATAAGTATCCATTGGTAGCTTTTATACCAGAAGAAGGTGTATGGAATATGACAGTAATTGCAGGGTGTACATCGGTGGTTTTTTTTATAGTATTGTTATTGGAAGGAATATATGATTGTCTAAAAAGATTAATTAAATGTGGTAGATGGAATGGATAAAGATCATATTTTAAATAAAATCAAAAGTTTTTTTAGTGATTCTATATGGAGTATCCTTGCATTGATGATGCTCAATATAATATCACAATTTATTGTCTATCCAGTATGGTCACGATACTATGGAAACGAAAAATATGGAAATATTGTTTATGCTATGTCTTTAGTAAATATTTGTGCTGTATCCGTAGGTGTAGCATTGAACTATGCCAGGATGTCTGAAAGCTCGAAAAGAACAACAGTAAATGGAGATTACAATATACCTCTTGTAGGATTTGGTTTCCTGTCATCTATATTTTGTTTTTTCATGGTTTTATATGGAAATATAGGAATGACAGTGTTGGAGGCTATAGTTGTCGCCATCCTTTGTTTCGTTACTGTTTGTAGATATTACGCAGATGTAGAATATAGACTAAACTTAAATTATAAAGGGTATTTTATATACTATCTTATAATTAGTTTTGGATATGCAATAGGAATAATCCTTTTTAAAGCAACAAAATGTTGGCCAATTGCTTTGTTAATAGGAGAAATATTTGGAATAATATGGATAGTAATTAAAGGAAGACTTTTTCGGAATTTATTTAAAATTAGTAAAAATTGGAAAATAAATATACGTGCTATTCTTATTTTAATCCTTACAAATCTTATTAGTAATATTATTTTTAATGGTGACAGACTTTTACTGCAATATTTAATAGGGGGGGTTGCAGTTACAATATACTATCTAGCCTCATTAGTTGGAAAGACAATGAGTTTAATTACAACTCCATTAAATAGTGTTTGTATTGGCTATTTAGTGAAGTACCGTGGAGATATAAAAAAGAGTTTGATAAATTTTTTATTTGTGATAACAATTTTGGGAATTATATTAGGAACTGTTGTAGGGGTAATAGGATCGCATATATTAATACAAGTTTTATATCCTCAAACTTATGATTTGGTAAAAGGTTATTTTGTGATTGGGACATTAACTCAAGTCTTATATTTTGTTTGTAATATTGTGACAACAGTTTTGCTAAGGATCGCAAAGGAAAATATACAACTAATAATTAACGGTATTTACGCTGTGTTGTTTATTCTTTTATGTATTCCATCTACGCTCTACTGGGGGATCAGAGGTTTTTGTATTGCATTGTTAATTGTTAATTTACTCCGGTATTTTATTGCAATAGCATTTTGTTATGCAGCAATAAAAAATAAAAGTGTGAAAGGAAAATGAAATGAATTTTGCGTTAATTTTATCTGGAGGAGTTGGAGCCAGAATGAAAAATGTTGGCGTTCCAAAACAGTACATTGAAATTGATGGAAAACCAATCATAATGTTTACATTAGAAAAATTTGAAAGTAACAATAGAATTGATAAAATTATTGTTGTTGCTTCAAAACAATGGCATAGTCAAATTGAAATATGGAAAGAAGTATATCAAATTAATAAACTTGTAGGGATTGCCGAAGCAGGAGATTCACGCCAAGAGTCTATTTTAAATGGTTTAGAGTATTGTGGAATTCTTTCAAAGGAAGAGATGGATAAAGTTATTATTCATGATGCTGTCCGTCCATTTGTGAGTGAACATTTAATATCAACTTGTATAGACACACTGGATAAACATGAAGGATGTATGCCTGTTTTGCCAATTCACGATACTGTATATCAAAGTCAAGATGGAAAAAATATAACGAAATTGCTAGATAGAAATACCTTGTTTGCAGGACAGGCGCCTGAAGCTTTTCGATTGAAACGATATCTGGAAATAAACAGAATGGCTACAAAGGAAGTACTAAAAAATACAAGCGGCACTAGTATGATTGCTTATAGATATTCTATGGATGTTTGTATGATTTCAGGTGAAGATACAAATTTTAAGATTACCACACCATCTGATTTAATTCGATTTCGCACTATTATAGGAGAAAAAAATGAAAGCATATAACTTACATGCTGTAAACGATATCCGTTATGAAAATAAGGAAAAGCCCAGTTTAAAGGAAGGGTGGGCTTTGGTTAAGGTAAAGGCTGCAGGTATATGTAGTTCTGATATTCCGAGGATATTTGAAAAAGGGACATATCACTTTCCTACAATACCAGGGCATGAGTTTTCCGGTATTGTAGAAGAAGTATATGATAAAACGGATTCTGAATGGACGGGAAAAAGGGTTGGAATTTTCCCACTAATTCCTTGTAAGAAATGTACCAATTGCCTTCGAGGAAAATATGAGTTGTGTGATAATTATGATTATATTGGCTCAAGGAGAGATGGAGGATTTGCAGAATATGTAGTTGTTCCAATATGGAATCTAATTAAACTTGATGACGATATTTCATATATTGAAGCAGCTACAATAGAACCATTTGCGGTAGCATATCATGCTATAAAACAGGCAGAAATAAAAGAAGGTGATGATGTTGCCGTAATTGGTAGTGGAATGATTGGTTTTGCAGCAGCACAATGGGCGAAACTTAATGGTGCTCGCAACGTTTTGGTTATTGGAAGAAATAATGAAAAACAAGAAATTGCTAAAAAACTAAATGGCATCGGATATGTATGTAATAATGAAAAAATAGAAATGGTTTTTAATAAAGTAATAGATGCGGTGGGAACATCTGAGACAGTTGAATTATCAATCCGTTTGGCAGATTCGGAAGGAAGAATTATTCTCATAGGAAACCCTCAAAACGATATTTTTTTGCGGCAAAAAATATATTGGAGAGTATTAAGAAAGCAACTTACACTTGTTGGTACATGGAATTCTTCGTATGAATCAGGTACAAAAAGCGATTGGACTGAAGTGCTTAAAGGAATAAGAGAAAAGAAAATAATTCCAGAATTGTTAGTTACTGATATTTATGACCAAACGGAGTTATTAGATGCTTTAGAAATGATGAAGACCCATAAAAAATCATACTGTAAAGTTATGACTGTTTGGAATAACCCAAATTGAGTCAAGTGTACGGAGAAAAGATGAAAAGAGAAGAGTTACATTCGATATTATTTAATATTATGTGTGAAATCGATAATGCTTGTAAAAAAGAGAATATTTCATATTTCTTGGGAGGAGGGACGATGTTGGGTGCCGTACGTCATAAAGACTTTATACCATGGGATGACGATGCGGATATTTGTCTTTGGTACCGGGATTATCCATTATTTAAGAAAGCACTAGAAAAACATTTGCCCTCTTACATGAAAGTAATAGATTCGGAGACGATATCACCCAATTTTTATGATTTTGTATGTCGCGTTATAGATAAACGATATTATTGGCATGAACCACAGAAAATGGATCTGGAGTATGATAATCTGGAAAATTATATATGTGTAGATGTGTTTCTTGTGGTAAATAGTGCAAATACTTGGAGAAGAGCTAAGCGATTAATTTTGTGGCAAAAAATCACATATGGATTAGCCATGGGACACAGAAAATTTCAAAGAAATGATAAATACACCATTTCTCAAAAACTGCAAGGCACAATTTTATCGGTTACGGGGCGCTTATTTTCAATCAACACAATAGTGAAGTGGCGAAATAAGATCTTCATGAAGTATAATGATAAACCAGGGAAATATTGTTTGATAATAAATGATATTCCCAAATATTGGGATTTGCCATATGAGCGAGAATGGTTTGAAGGAACAGTAAATATGCCCTTTAGAGGCAAACTATTTCCTGTACAAAAAGGGTTTGATAAAAAAATGAAATTACAATATGGAGATTATATGAAACCACCAGTTGATCGAACAGAGTTTATCCAACATATGAAATGCGATTAGTTAGAAAGGACAATAAGTGAAACAAATAGGAAAAATATCTGCATCTATGATGTGTGCTGATTTACTTCATTTAAAAAAAGACATCGAGTTATTTGAAAAAAACAAAATTGAATATTTACATATTGATGTTATGGACGGAAATTTTGTCCCCAATTTTGGATTGGGCGTTGACTATATTAGAGGTTTGAGAGGTTTGACAAGTACGCCCCTTGATTTACACTTAATGGTCAATAAACCTGAAGAAAAATATGAGTGGCTAGGGATTCAACCTACCGATCAAGTCTGCATCCATTATGAAAGTACAGTCCATATACAAAGGGCTTTAGAAAAATTGAAGAAGTATCAATGCCGAATTATGTTGGCAATAAATCCAGGAACACCCATTTATAGTGTAGAGGAAGTGCTGGAATATATAGATGGAGTAACAATTTTAACTGTTAATCCTGGATTTGCAGGCCAGCCAATTGTAAAAAGTTGTATTAAAAAAGTTGAAAAAATGTATAAATTTTTATTAGGAGAAGGGTATGAGAATCTTTCTATAGAGGTTGACGGAAACATTTCCTTTGAAAACGCGAAAAAGCTAAGAGGTTTAGGAGCGGATATTTTTGTGGCAGGCTCGTCTAGTATATTTGGAAAAACTATTGTAATGGAAGACAGTATAAAACGATTTAGAGAAGCAATTAAACCTTAATTGTATAACGTGTTGTTGTATACAAAATATTTGCCAAAAACTCACCATCGATATATTCCACGCTCGTTGTAAATTTCGTCCCAACGGTCTGTCGATTTAGCTTTAAACGGTCTATTAGTTTTGGCATATCTATCTGACTGTTTTGGTCCATCGGTCTGAGCATGTGTTTATGCTTAAATCTTTCTTGTAGTGAAGATACAAGAAAGAAACATTTTATTATGCACAACTGAACTACAATCCTTGGAATTCTTGACATATGACAGCAGGACACTTCGTATAATGACTGCTGTAACCGGTATCATATCGGCTACAGCACAGAGAATCTAATTATGTCCCGCTTTCATGAGTTTAGCAAAGATCTCGTCGCGTTATGCCAAATGGCTCCGAAAGAGGTGGAGACAGCTTTCAATCCTCCAAAAAACAACCGTAGAAAAGATGATAACGTCATGCCAGACTATGCCGATATCCACGACCGTATTATGCGGGAGGAAAGCAAAGCCAACCTGTATTTTATGTGCCTGAAATACAAACAAGCGTACCTGTCCAGTATCAGTTCACACAGTTCTGCTACTATTACAACATATATGTTGAAAGGAATCATGGCTCTAATAAACTGCTGATGACTGTTGAACGGATGTAAACGCAAAATAGCAAGTACCTTTTCAAAATTATCATACGTGAGATAATAGGCTCATCACTATAAAGTCAAAAAAGTTTAGTACTCAACTATTTTGACCAGACTACAGGAGGTGAGTCATGAAATCTCA